>JASFTE010000330.1:0-5808 GCA_050114035.1 Armatimonadota bacterium
CGTGGCGAGCGCCAGGATACCCATGCTGGAGAGCCTGGCGCCGGCCAGGGTGCGAAACGACTTCACCTTCCAGCGGCGGGGCGTGCAGCCGAGACAGATCCGGCGCGTGCAGCCGGTACAGCCGGCTCAGCCGCTGCAGCTGGCCCAGCCGCTACAGCCGGCCCAGCCGGCGCCGGAGCGGCCTCCGGCAGAGCCGGGCCTGGCATCGTCGGCGCGGTTCATGATGCTGGACTGCGTCAGCGAGATGACGTGGGACCGGGGGAGCGACTCGGACGAGCCGTACGTTTTGGTCGGCTTCATCCGGCAGAGCGGCGGCGAGGCGGTGGGCGGCCGGACGCGGGTGTTCGGTGACGTGGACGACGGGGAGCGGCGGCCCTCGCGAGTGGCCGACGAGGAGCTGGCGCGGTTCTACGTCGACAGCCGGTCCTTCTTCGTCATGGCGGTCATGGAGAACGACGAGAGCAACCCAGACGGCGTTCTCTCCGACTTCCTGAGCTCGCTGGAGACGGGGGCGAACTATATCGAAGAGGGTTGGGGCTGGTGGGAGTTCCTCCCGGTCGTCGGCTGGCTGTGGAGCGCGCTGGGGAATCGGGACGACATGATCGGCAACGCGCAGGCGATGACGATCACGCCCGACGGTTGGTACGATTCGCGCGGCAACCTGACGACATGGAACGTGAGCACCCAATACGGACCCGGGCCGGTCGTGTCGTGGGCCTTCAAAGGCGACGGCGGCGACTACGGGGTGATGGTGCGGCTCGAACCGATGATGGTCCACTCGATCGAGTCGTTCAGCCAACGGAACCAGTACGTCAGGCACCGCAACTACGCGGGCCAGCTGACGGCGATAGCGACGGAGCTCGACAAACAGGACGCGACGTTCCTGGTCGTGCCCGGCATCGCGAACGACGAGCACATATCGTTCGAGTCGGTCAATCATCCCGGCTACTACCTAGTGGATGTTGGGAGCCGCCTCGTGCTGCAAGTGCCGGACTCCGAGACGTTTGAGCGGCTCGCCACGTTCAAGCGAGTGCCCGGGCTGGCGGACAGCTCCTGGGTCTCGTTCGAGTCGTACGTCTACCCGGGCCGCTACATCCGCCACTACGACTCGCAGCTGGTCGTGCACGCAGGTCAGGATGATGCGTTCCGGCGCGACGCGACGTTCATGCTGACCGGGCCGTGGTGGAGCGAGTAGTCGGTAGACGGTTGACCGTGGACGGTAGGCGGCGGAGCGTGGTCTCATTAGGGGACCCCCTACCGTCTACCGTCGAGAACCTTGATCGCTCAGGCGCCTGGCCAGGTCACCCGGCTGAACGTCCCACGAACGTGCTCCCTCTGTTCCTGCTCTCGGTCGTCTTAATGGTGCTGTCCTCGTGTGGCTCGGAGACCTCGGTTGCCAGGCTAGCCGTTCGCGACAGTGCGGGGATTACCATTGTCGAGAACACAGAGCCCACCTGGAACAGCAAGAGCGCATGGAAGCTGTCCGAGTCACCCACGTTGACAATCGGCGTGAGCGAGGGCGGTCTGCCGTACGAGCTCTTCCGAGTGGTGGGCGCTGCCCGCTTGAGCGACGGTCGAGTTGTCGTGGCAAACGCTGGCACGAACGAGCTCCGGTTCTTCGACCCGGCGGGCCGGTACCTGAAGAGCGCCGGTCGCGAAGGTGACGGACCAGGGGAGTTCAGGGACATCTGGCTGATGGAGCGGTTCGACGCCGATTCACTGGTGGTCTACGACGCGATACAGCGCCGTATCTCGATCTTCGACCCCGAAGGCGTACACGTTCGGGATGTCAGCCTTGCGGCGCGAGGGTGGATCTCCCTGGTCGTTGCGGTAGGACGCTTCTCGGACGGCTCTTACCTTGGCCGGGCAGGATACGGGCAGGCATCCCGACTCTCGCCCGGTAGAATGCGAGACAGCGTCCTCGCCCTGCGGATCGGGCCGGACAGAGACACGGTAGATACACTGGTTGCGTTTCCGGACAGGATCCGGCACGTGCAAAGGCGGAGCTCGGGTAGCAGCCCGACGACATTCCGTTCGCCGATCCACTTCACACCACACACGATAATGGCAGCCTGCGCGGACAGGATGCTGGTTGGGACCGGTGACACATACGAGCTGCGCGCCTACGGCCTCGACGGCAGCCTGAGCAGTATAATCCGCAAAGAGCAAGTGGCGCTACCCGTCACGACGGCTGACGTGGACTCGGTACTGGCACAATACCGAGAGCGGCGGAGCGGGGACCCGGGCCTGGACGAGTTCATGGAAGCGCAAGAGAAGGTCCCCGCGGCGGAGACCATGCCGGCGTACCGCTCCTTCCGGGCCGACTCCGACGGCAATCTCTGGGTGGAGGAGTATCGACGGCCGAGCGACTACGTGCCGCGCTGGTCGGTGTTCGACCCGGAAGGCCACTTCCTCGGAACGGTCACCGGGCCCGAACGGTTCAGCGTCACGGACATCGGGACATCCTACGTGCTCGGGATCGTGAAGGACCAGACGGGGGTGGAGAGGGTGATTCTGTACGGGCTAGCCAAGCCGTCTCCACCACCTTCGGATCGGGGCACCGCCGGCCGGGGCGCCGCGCACAACGAATGAGTTGACCCGCAACCGCGCCCGACACGCGCTCGCGGGACAATCGAGCTCACCGCCCAGCCAGTGCGCTTGAAGGGGATGACGCTCGAGGCAGACCGGGCAGCGAAGCGCCGGGCCGCCGCCGAGATCGACGGCGGTGACGACGAGGGGACCCAGAGGAATACCGACGAGCTCGACGAGATAGAATGAACCACCGGCATCGCCGCACGCGACGCTCGCTCGGTGCGGGTGATGCGCCACTGCGGGTGCCGGCCCCAACAGCGGCAGCGTCGCGATGCATTCTCCCGTATCAGCATCCCAGACCCTGAGCGTCTTGTCCCGGCCGCCAGAGACGACGCGGGCGCCGTCGGGGCTGTACGCACAGGCCTGGAGCTCGCCGGTGTGGCCCGCGAGCGTGCGCAGCTCGCGGCCCGTCTCGGCGTCCCAGAGCTTGAGCGTCCGATCGTCGCTTGCCGAGACCACGCGGGCGCCGTCGGGGCTGAAGGCACAGGCCCAGACATAATTGGCGTGGCCCGCGAGGGTGTGGAGCGCCTCACCGCTCTCGACGTCCCAGAGCCTGAGCGTCTTGTCACCGCTCGCCGAGACGACCCGGGCGCCGTCGGGGCTGTAGGCACAGGCCTGGACCTCGCCGCTGTGGCCCGCGAGGGTGCGCAGCTCGCGGCCCGTCTCGACGTCCCAGACCTTCAGCGTCTGATCGTCGCTAGCCGAGACGACGCGGGCGCCGTCGGGGCTGAAGGCACAAGCGTTGACGCTGGCGGCGTGGCCCGCCAGGGTGCGCAGCCTCCGGCCACTCTCGGCGTCCCAGAGCATGAGCGTCTTGTCCGGGTGTGCGCTCGCCGAGACGGCCCGTGCGCCGTCGGGGCTGAAAGCACAGGCGTTGACCCAGCCGGCGTGGCCCGTGAGGGTGCAGACCTCCTGGCCCGTCTCGACGTCCCAGAGCTTGAGCGTCTCGTCAAAGCCCGCCGAGAGCACCCGGGCGCCGTCGGGGTTGAAGGCGCACGCCTGCAGCCGCTCGGTGTGGCCTTCGAGGGTGCGGATCTCCCGGCCCGTCCCGGCGTCCCAGAGCTTGAGAGTCCTGTCCCAGCTGGCGGAGACGACCCGGACACCGTTAGGGCTGTAGGCACAGGCGACGACCCCATTGGTGTGGCTCTCCAGGGCGCGGAGCGCCGCGCCCTGCTCCGCGTCCCAGAGCTTGAGCGTCTCGTCCCAGCTTGCCGAGACTACCCGGGCGCCATCCGGGCTGTAGGCACACCCCTGGACCTTTCCGGTATGGCCCTCGAGGGTGCCGATCTCCCGGCCCGTCCCGGCATCCCAGAGCTTGAGCGTCCCATCCCCGCTCGCCGAGACGACCCGGGCGCCGTCGGGGCTGTAGGCGCAGGCGAGGGCCGCATCGGTGTGGCCAGCGAGGGTGCAAATCTCCTCGCCGGTCTCGACGTCCCAGACCTTGAGGGTCTTGTCGGCGCTCCCCGAGACCACCCGGGCGCCGTCGGGGCCGTAGGCACACGCCAGTACCCCTTCGGTGTGGCCCTCGAGGGTGCGAATCTCCCGGCCCGTCTCGACGTCCCAGAGCTTGAGCGTCTTGTCCCAGCTCGCCGAGACCACCCGGTCGCCGTCGGGGCTGAAGGCACAGGCGTCGACCCTGCCAGTGTGTCCCGTGAGGGTGCGAAGCGCCCGGGCAGTCTTGGGATCCCAGAGTTTGAGCGTCCGATCATCGCCGGCCGAAACCACCCGGGCGCCATCGGGGCTGTAGTCGCAGGCCTGGACCCTTTCGGTGTGGCCCCTGAAGGTGAGAATCTGCCGGCCCGACTCGACGTCCCAGAGCTTGAGCGTCTTGTCCCAGCTGGCGGAGACCACCCGGGCGCCGTCCTGGCTGAACGCACAGGCCTGGACCCCGCCGCTGTGGCCCTCGAAGGTGAGAATCTCCCCGCCCGTCTCGGCGTCCCAGAGCTTGAGCGTCAAACCGCCCCCCGAGACCACCCGGGTGCCGTCGGGGCTGAAGGCGCAGGCGTTGTCACATTCGGTCTGGAAGGCGAGGGTACGGATCAGCGCTTCGGATTCCCGGGGCCGCGTCCGGTTTCGCAACCAGGGGGAGGCGCCCGGCGTGTAGCGGCGCTCGAGCTCCGGCCCGAGCAGTGCGAGGACCGGCTCGTCCTCCCACTGCAGCCGGTTGTGAAGCTGCTGCCACAGCAGCTCGGGATCGTTATTCAGGACGTGCATCTCGCGGGCCAGCGCCCGGCGGAAAACAACGAGTACCGCGCCCCGATCTCCAGACGCCGCCGCTTCCGGACTCCGTGTCATCCCGAGCTCAATCCAGAACGCCGTGGAACCGCAAACCGCGGAGAGGCACAGGCCGTCGGCGCGCGAAGGCCGTGCGAGCCTGTGCGGGCCGGTGGCGACTGCCGGCCAGCTTGCGGTAGCTGTCTATGAGAGGTAATGCCACCTCTACTTCAAGCAGCACCGCGCCGACTATTACAACGCGGGGCTGCGAGTGCGCACACACGGTGACTGCGAGGGCTGGCTCGCCTTCTATCTCATCGGAGTCGAGACGGTCGCCCGCGAGGCCGCGGCGACGACGCGCGCCCTGCAGGAGATACTCGACTACGATGCGCGACGTGTGGCGGAACTCGGCCGAGCAGCCGGGTCGGCGCTGGCGGTTCTCGACCTGCTGCGACGGCAGGTAGTTGTCGCTCCGGGCACAGCTTGTGGGCAAAGGGATACGCGCCCAAGTGTTCTTACCCGAGCGAGGTTGCCTCACTTCAATTCCGAGGCCTCCTCGGGCCGCGCTGCATCATCTGCTGGAAGGTAATCTCCTCTATGAACGACACCTAAGCGTAGATCTTCTCCCAAGTCTCGAACTCCGTGCAAGTGTGCACTCACGCTCGACCTGCACTTTGCGACCCTCTGCTCAAAGCTTCCGCGTCCGTTCCCCAGCTGCATGAACCCGGCCCGCTGAATCCGGCGGTCGCACGGGCCCGACGGCCTCACGGCGTGGTGGTCACCAGCGGGTTGCTGGGGTCCGCGGCCCATTCCTGGAGCGAGGCGGTGTAGACGGCGACGTCGGTGAAGCCCAGTCGGGTCAGGATGAACGCGTTGGATGACGCGGATATCCCGCCGCCGCAGTAGGTGATGACGCGAGTGCTGCGGTCGCGATCGTGCATCGCGGCCAGCTCGTCGAGCGGACGGTAGCGGCCCGATTCGTCGAGCAGTGCGGAGGCCGGT
>JASFTE010000331.1:0-5806 GCA_050114035.1 Armatimonadota bacterium
TCACTCCTCCGTAGTCCTCTCGTGTGGCACGGTGCCTGGCCCCCTTCTGGGCCGGCATCCCGACCGAAGGGCCAGGGACTTGCTCGTCAAGCCGTGCGTCAAAGCCTCCCAAGCAGGTCCTCGAGATACTCCTTCCCCTCCGCCAGATACTGCTCCGTATTCTCCGCGTCCTCGACCTCCATCTCAACCACCACAAACCCGTCGTAGCCCACATCCCTCGCGGCCTTCAGGATGCCTGCCACGTCCATCTCGCCCTCGCCGAAGCGCACACTCTGGCGACCGATCTGGTCCTTGATGTGCAGCAGCTGCAGATGATCGCCCAGCTCCCGGATCGCGGACGCCGGATCCACGTCCACCGAGTAGAAGTGCCCGGCGTCCACGAGCATCCCTACGTTATCCGCGCCTGCTCCCTCGAAGGCGGCGCTGAGCTCCTCCGGCCGCTCGAGACGATTGCCGCTGTGGTTGCCGATGATGAGCCCCATGGCCATCCGCGCCGCCTCCAGCGCCACTCTCCGCAGCCCTTCCACGAACACCTCCATCGGCTGGTCCTGCTTGGCCCCGCGGATGTTGAGGCGCGTCAGCTCCATCTCCTTCGCGTACCGCAGGTCGCCCAGAATGGGCGGCAGGCAGTCGGCGATCGCCCCGCCGCTCATCGCCGTGACCGCGTGCCCGTTCAGCGACGACAGCCCGACCCCGTGCCGCGCCAGCAGCGCCTGCGCCTCCCCGGCCGGCACGCTCCCGGGCCCCAGCGCGCAGTCCGTCCACGTCGTGAATGCCTCCATGTAGTCGTAGCCCGTTCGCCTGATCGCCTCCACGGCCGCGTTGAGATCATGCTTCGGGATGCTGCACGTGCTGCAGCTCAGTCGCATCTCCAGGTCCCCTTCATGCCTGACGGCGGGAGCGCTCCCCGGCCAGGTGGTGTGCAGCCCGGATCGGTTCCGGCAGGCGGTACCTCGTGCAGCAGCCCAGCACGATGTCGCACGCCGCCGCCGTGTCGATGAGATGCCCGGGCGAGACATACACCGGCTTCACACCGTCCCGCGTCCGCAGCACGGCGCCAACCGCTTCCCTGTCGAGCACCAGCGGCGCCGCCGCACCACGCTCTTCTCCCACCGCCTCGTGCTCGCCTACCAGCAGGCTCTTCGCACAGCCGATGGTCGGGATCCCGAGCCACAGCCCCAGGTGCGAGGCAAGCCCCAGCCGCCGTGGATGCGCGAGCCCCTGGCCGTCGCAGATCAGAACGTCCGGCCGCGTACGCAGCCGCCGAAAGGTGGCCAGGATCGCCGGGGCCTCGCGGAAGGACAGCAGCCCCGGCACGTAGGGGAAGCTCAGACGCCGCGTGTGCGTCCGCGCCTCGATGCGCTCGAGCCCCCGGTAGCCCAGCACCACCACGGCCGCGTGGACGCGCTCGCCCTCCCGGTCCACGGACACGTCCGCCCCGGCTACCGTTCGCACCCGCCGCCGCCGCGGCGCGACCCGCACGCGACCGCGGAGCTGCTCCTGTATCTCTCGCGCCTTCGCGGGCGAGACGCTCCAGCGATGCAACGCTGCCACTGCAAGTTGGGCCACCGTCGTGGCCCGCTCCTCGCGTCAGCCCGTGTACTTCAGGATGAAATCCCGCGTACGTTTCGCCCGCTCGTTGACGTCCTCGAGCGTGTCCCCGCCGAGGCACTCCACGATGCACGGCCCGTCGAAGCCGGCGGCCAGCAGCGTGCCGAACACCGCGTCGAAGTCCACCTCGCCCGTGCCCGGCTCGATGTTGACGTCCCCCTTCTGCCCGCCCGTGTTGTCCTTGACGCACAGGCCTACCGAGTGCTTCGCGATCAGCTTCACGTCCTCGGCCGCCGACTCGCCCGTGTAGAAGTGGACGTTGCCCGCGTCGTAGTAGATGTGAAAGTTCGGGTGCTCGACCTCTTTGAGCGCCTTGAGCAGCTCGCGCGACGTCGCGCTGATGCCGCCGTGCGGCTTCAGCGTCATCACCACGCCCTTGTCGGCCGCATAGCCGCACGTCTGCCGCATGAGCTCGTAGTAGTCGTCGTACTGCTCCTCGTTGCTCGTGCCGCAGGAGAGGATGTACTTGGACCCCGACGCCGCGACGTTGTCAATGAAGCGCTTGAACTGCTCGACGGCCTCCGGCATCGGCTGGCCCAGAGGGTTGATCCCAAGCACCGTGGACGGCGACAGCCCGTGCCCTGTCACTTGGGCCTTGAGCTGCTCCATCTGCTCCGGCGTGGAGTCCGCGTCCACCAGCGCCTCCTTCCGCTGCCGCATGAAGCCCGTCACCGTATAGCCCGCGGCGGCCATGCCCGCCAACGTGTCGTCGTAGTCATACTCCGACCACGGCCTGTTGAAGCATCCGAGTTCGATGGGCAAAGTCCTCATCCTTTCCCAGGGCGGTTGCCGGTCATTTGCGTCCAGTGGCGGCTAGGTTGAACGTCGCCACTTCGAGAACCTCCGTGCGAGCCATCGGAACGATAACTGAAGTTAACCTAGTGATAAACACGGAAAGCCCCTTGACACGGCGTCGCATATTTGCTACCTTGATACCCACAATCAAGGCGCGCAAGCGCCGGCATCCGTTGTGACGGAAAGAGTAGGCGTGTTCGAGTAGGAGTTACAGAGAGGTCGGGGAAGCTGAGAACCGACGTGCTCGAAAGGCACGCTGAAGATGGCTCCTGAACTGCTGGGCTGAACGGGCTACGCCCTCAGTAGGCTCAGCCGGGTGACCGAAAGGTCGAGAGGCTCCCGTTATAGAGCCAGGGCATCGCACACGGACATCGTGCTGTGCTCAGCGAGGTCGTTGTCGAGAGACAACGGCGAACGCGGGTGGTACCACGAGCTAATCCCTCGTCCCTCGGAATGGGCGAGGGCTTTTGTTTTCCCGGGGCATTGGTCAGTCGCACGCGGGGAATCAGCATGTACGAGCCAAGGACGTACCGACAACTGGTAGCGGGGAGCGACCTGACGGCCTTCTCGGTGATGATCGGGGAGACCGACCTGCTCATCAGAGCGGATCGGCGGCTGGTCGCCGCGGCCGAGAAGGCCGTGAGAGCCTGCCGAGACAGTATCGAGCGCCACGCCCGGCGCTGCCCCGGCTTCCTGACGGCCCTGGAGCCGCTCCGGGCCCCGGGGGGCTGCCCGCGCATTGTGGCGCAGATGTGCGCTGCGGGAGCTGCGGCGGGGGTCGGCCCCATGGCAGCCGTGGCCGGCGCGACTGCCGAACACGTGGGGCGGGCCCTTCTGCGCCGCGCCGAGGAGATGATCGTGGAGAATGGCGGGGACATCTTCATGCGCAGCCGCAGGGACCGGATCGTGTCCATCTACGCGGGGCAGTCATCATTCACGCACCGTATCGGCCTGCGCGTCCCGGCCGAGCGGACCCCGATCGGGATCTGCACGTCATCCGGCACCGTGGGCCACTCCAAGAGCCTCGGGACGGCCGATGCGGTGGTAGTTGCCGCGCAGGATACGGCTCTGGCGGACGCCGCGGCGACAGCGATCGCGAACTGCGTGAAGTCTGACGACGATGTTGACGCGGCCATCGAGTGGGGGCGGAAAGTAGACGGCATCGCGCACATCGTTGTGATCAAGGGCGGCAAGCTGGGCGTATGGGGCGATCTGGAGCTCGTCGCCATGCGGCCCAGCGAACGAATCGAGCAGTGGACTCAGACTCGCATTGGAGGGTGAGCAATGGCAAAGACGTACGCGGAGATCAACGAGAAGATCAAGCAGGGCGAGGCGGTGGTCGTCACGGCCGAGGAGATGATCGACGTGGTGGCCGAGAAGGGCGCGGCGCAGGCCGCCGACGAGGTGGACGTCGTGACGACCGGGACCTTCGGCCCCATGTGCTCCTCGGGCGCGTGGCTCAACACCGGCCACTCGCAGCCCCGCATCAAGATGCAGAAGGCATGGCTCAACGATGTCGAGGCGTACTGCGGCGGCGCTGCCGTGGACCTGTTCATCGGCGCCACCCAGGTCGTCGAGAATGACCCGTTGAATGCGAATCACCCGGGCGAGTTCCGGTATGGCGGCGGGCACGTGATCCAGGAGCTCATCGCCGGCGAAGACGTGCGACTCCGCGCTACCTCACACGGCACCGACTGCTATCCGCGCAGAGGGCTCGACACCTGGCTCAACATCGCCGACATCAACGAGGCGATCCTGAGCAATCCGCGCAACGGTTACCAGAACTACAACGTGGCCGTGAATCTCTCGCCGGAGAGGGACATCTACACCTACCTTGGCGTGCTCAAGGCCGACCTGGGCAGCGCCAACTACTGCAGCGCCGGCCAGCTCAGCCCGCTGCTCAATGATCCGTACTACCGCACCATCGGCATCGGCACGCGCATCTACCTGGGCGGCGGCATCGGCTATGTCTCCTGGCAGGGCACGCAGCACAACCCGACCGCGCCGCGCTTCGACAACGGCACCACGAAGGGCGGGGCGGGGACGCTCTTCGTCACCGGCGACATGAAGCAGATGAAGCCCGAATGGGTCGTCGGCGTCAGCTTCCTCGGGTACGGCGTGAGCCTCAACGTGGGGCTCGGCTGTGCCATACCGGTCCTCGATGAGGAGATCGCCCAGTTCACGGCCGTCAAGGACGAGGACATATGCGCGCCGGTGACGGACTACAGCCGGTCCTATCCGCACTGTGAGCCGCTCGATCTGGGCTTCGTCAGCTACGCGGAGCTCCGGACCGGCACGGCCAGGATCCAGGACAGGGACGTTCCCACGGCCGGGCTGTCCAGCTATCCGAAGGCCAGGGAGATCGCCGAGACGCTGAAGTCTTGGGTGCAGGCAGGCGAGTTCCTGATCGCCGAGCCCGTGGAGCTGCTCCCGCAGGCCGACTCGGACTACGCGTGCAAGCTCATGCCGATGAGGCCGGTTGAGGCAGACGAGATCGCGGCCGGTGAATAGCGAAGATATCGCCGCACAACAAGAGCACGGTCATGGAGCAAGGGTGAGGGGGATGGCCGCCGCGCCGGCGTGGCAAGCGCCGCGCCGTGGGCGTTCCGACCCTTGGCCTCTCACCCTCCTCCCTGCCTTCAGGGGTGATACAGAGATGACATCTCAGCGCATAGTTCTTCACTTCCCTCGGTGGCTCATTGATGAGCCCATCGTCTCGCGGCTCGTGCGCGAGTACGACCTGGACTTCAACATCCTGCGCGCCAACATCACGCCGAAGTCCGAGGGCCTCCTCGTGCTGGAGCTCAGTGGCGAGGAGGGCAAGCTGGAAGACGGACTCGGCTACGTGCAGGACCTCGGCGTGCGAACGCAGCGTCTCACCCAGGACGTGTCCCGGGACGAGGCCAAGTGCACGCACTGCGGCGGATGCGTCACGATCTGCCCCACGGACGCCCTGATCGTGGAGCGGGAGACGCTCGAGGTGCTCTTCGACGCCGAGAAGTGCATCGCATGCGAGCTCTGCGTCCCCGTCTGCCCGCCGCGGGCGATGGTGGTGCAGTTCTAGCCTGGCCTATGCGCGAAAGGCCATCGCGGCGAGCCCGCGCGGGTGATGTAACGGAAATGTAATAAGTTGACATAACGGACGGGCCATTATGCGTATTGTAGGGGTGCATAACCTGCACATGCGGCACAATGGGGCTCTGTGGGGCTGTGCGGCGAAATCTGGAATGCTGCTTGTGTAGGTTGGGTCGGTTGGTATTGTGAGGTGTCATACGGTTGGCTCGCTCGCGTGGCCCGTGTGCGGGAGAGGGGAGCGTGCAGAGAAAAAAGTCGCGCGATGCGAAAAAACCCATGGGGCCGGGATGTCGCGCCGCTACACGGGGCGATCCGGAGGTGTCCG
>JASFTE010000332.1:0-5793 GCA_050114035.1 Armatimonadota bacterium
CCGCCGAGCGCGGCCGTGCCGTGACCGAGGCCTGGCGCGAGTACGAGTCCGCCCCCATCATCGTCCGCCGCGCCCGGGCCCTGGAGCGCACCCTCGACACCGAGACCATCCGCATCGACCCCGACGACCGCATCGCCGGCCGCGCCAAGCGCCGGTTCGCCGTCCACCGGGGGATGAACGAGGGCTACGCGTGGGCCAACCAGCTCGCCCGGCCCGAGTTCACCGGCGGCGCGCTGGGCGCCGTCGAGGATCCGCCCGAGGACATCGCCGAGCTCTTCTCGTACTGGCGCGAGTCCTACACCTCCCCGGCACAGCACCTCAACGCCATGCGCACGGCCGAGGAGCGCCAGGCCATGCACGCCGGCGTCTACGGCGGCGGCGGCCTCGACTTCTGTCATACCTGCCCTGCCTTCCACATCGCCCTCGACCGCGGCCTCCAGGCCATCGCCGACGAGGCCCGCGAGCGCCTGCAGCAACCGTGTGGCACGGGTTGCTCGTCAACCCGTGAACACGCCTTCTACGACGCCGTCGCCATCTGCTGCGATGCCGCAATCCGTTACGCCGAGCGCCATGCCGACCAGGCCGAGCGCCTGGCGGCCGACGAGGCCGACACGGACACCCGCCGGGAGCTAGAGCAGATCGCCGCCATCTGCCGCCGGGTGCCCCGCCTCCCCGCCGAGACCTTCCGCGAGGCGCTCCAATGCGTCTGGTTCGCGCACATCGCCGACGAGGCCGAGTGCAATGGCAGCGCCCAGTCCTTCGGCCGCTTCGACCAGTACCTCTGGCCGTACTACGAGCGCGACGTCGCCGACGGCCGCCTCACCCGCGACGAGGCCCTCGAGCTGGTCGCCGAGCTGTGGCTCAAGTGCTACAAGACCTTCGACTTCCAGTACGCCACCATCGGCGGGGTCCGACCCGACGGCAGCGATGCCACCAACGAGCTCTCCTACATCTGCCTCGAGGCCCTGGAGCGCTGCCGCACTCCCCGCGATGTCGGCGTGCGCATCCACGCGGGCACGCCGCGACCGTTCCTGCAGAAGACGGCCGCCGTCGCGAGCCTCGGCCTCGGCCGCCCCGACATCTGGAACGACGACCTCGTCATCCAGGCCTTCGCGAGCAAGGGCATCCCCCTCGAGGACGCTCGCGACTACGGCGTCATCGGCTGCGTCGAGCTGACGCTGCCGGGCCAGTGCAACTCCCGCACCATGTGCAGCAAGACCAACCTCTCCAAGTGCCTCGAGCTGGCCCTCAACGACGGCCGCTGCCAGATGACCGGCGAGCAGCTCGGCCCGGCCACCGGGGAGAGCTTCGACACCTACGAGTCGCTTCACGCGGCGTACCGCGCCCAGGCTCGCCACTTCATCGCCCTCGCCATCCGCGAGATCATCCGCGCCCAGCCCATCCAGGCCGCCGAGTTCCCCTTCCCCTTCCGCTCGGCCATCACGGAGGGCTGCCTCGAGTCCGGCCGCGACATCATGGCCGGCGGCGCGAAGTACAACCCCGCCGGCGTGAACCTGCTCGGCGTCGCCAACATCGCCGATTCCCTCGCGGCCATCAAGCTCCTCGTCTTCGAGCAGGGAAGGCTCTCCCTCGACGAGCTCCGGCACGCGCTGCGCTCCGACTTCGATGGCGCCGAGAGCCTCCGCCAGTTGCTCCTCCATGAGGCCCCCAAGTTCGGCAACGACGACGACTACGTTGATGGCATCGCCGCCGACGGGGTCGCCTTCTATTGCCGAGAGGTGGCGAAGTACCGCACGGCGGAGGGCGGCCCGCTTCTGCCCCTCATCTTCACCACGTCATCCGCCGCCATCTACCAGTACGGCGCGCGCACCGGCGCCTCCGCCGACGGCCGCCGCGCCGGCGAGCCGCTCACGCCGAGCTGCAATCCCACCCACGGTGCCGACCGCAGCGGCCCCACGGCCTCCGCTGCATCCGTCGCGAAGGTGGACTACACCGAGACCGCCGGCGGCGTCTCCTACATCATGGATATGCACCCCGCCGCCGTGAGCGGCAACGGGGGCGTCGAGAAGCTCGCCGCGCTCATTCGGGGTTACTTCGATGCCGGGGGAATGGAGATCAGCTTCAACGTCTACGACGAGGAGACCCTCCGCGCCGCCCAGGAGCAGCCCGACCGTTACGCCGGCCTCCTGGTCCGCCTCTTCGGCTTCAGCACCCAGTTCATCGCCCTCTCCCGCGAGCAGCAGGACTTCGTCATCGACCGCACCCGCCACGGCAGTGGCTAGTGGTCACTGAGCACCAGCGCGCCTCCGGCAACGATCGTCCGCGGCCTCAGCTCCCCATTCAGCACCAGCACATCGGCATCCATCCCCGGCGCCAGCCGACCCTTCCGATCGTCGCGCCCGATGATCCGCGCCGGCACCAGCGTCGCCATCTTCACCGCATCCCGCACCGGCAGCCCCACGAGCTCGTGCATCGTCCGCACGCACTCGTTCTGCGTCACGCACCCACTGGCGAAACCCGACTCGTCCGGCATCACCGACCGCCCGTCCTGCACCGTCGCCGGCTGACCGTCCTTCGGGCCGAAGGTGTAAATCCCGTCCGGCATCCCCGCCCCGCGCATGGCGTCGCTCACCACGCACACCTGGTCCACGCCCTTCCCCCGCACCGTGAGCCCCAGCAGCGTCTCGTTCAGATGAACGCCGTCCGCGATCACCTCCGTCGTGATCTCGTCCCGCGCCAGGATGGCCTCGACTGTCCCGGGCACCTTGTTCGGCCCGTCCTTCGTGGTGGTGGACATCGCGCAGTACATGTGCGTCGAGTGCGTCACGCCCGCCTCGATCCCGGCCGCCATCTCGATGTCCGTCGCCATCGTGTGCCCCGCCGACAGCACGATCCCGCGTTCGCGGAAGGCCCGGATGCACTCCAGCGCGCCCGGGAGCTCTGGCGCGATCGTCATGCTGCCGATGACGTCGGCGTACTCCAGGATCTGCTCCCATTCCTCCCGCTCCGGGTCGCGCACGAACTTCGCCAAGTGACACCCGCGCATCTCCTGCGCGAAGTACGGCCCCTCGATGTGCGTACCGAGGATCTCGCACGGCGAGACCTTCGCCGTCCGCGCCTCCCGCACCAGCGCCAGCGTACTCAGCAGCCGCTCCAGGTCCGTGCTCGCCGTCGTCGCCAGCAGCGACGTCACGCCCCCCGCCAGATGGTAGTCACACACGGTGGCGAAGTCATTGAGCGACCCATCCATGAAGTCGCTCCCCATCGCCCCGTGGCAGTGCAGATCAATGAACCCCGGCGTCACAAAGCACCCGCCCGCGTCGATCCGCTCAACGTCATCCGGGATCGTCACGTCGGCTTCCTTGCCGACGGCCTCGATCTTCCCGCCGTCGATCAGGACGACGCCATTCTCGATCTCCTCATCCGGCGTGATCACCCTCCCGCCAGTGATCCCAATCTCGCCCAAGTGCCTTCGCCTCCTCCTTCTGTGTGCTCTCTGTATGCTCTGTGGCTGCCTTAGCCGCTCGCCCTCCGCCCCAGGAACTCCGCCATCCGCACCGCCTGCCCCGAATCCTCCGCCTCGCACGCCGCCAGAATCACCTGCATCGCCTTGATCCCCTCGCGACCGTGCGTCAGCGGCTGCCTCCCCTCCACGATGCAGTCCACGAAGTGCGCGATCTGCCCGTGCATGTCCTTTGCCCCGCCGAAGGCATCCATGCGGTCCTGTTTGCGCGGGTCCAGCTCCAAGACTCGCTCGTGCCCGTCCTCCGTCGTCAACTCCACCGTCCGCAGCCCATCGAGGTGATACTCCAGCCGCACGCTCCCGTCCGTCCCGTAGGCGTCGAACCGAATGCGCGTGATGGGGTGCGTGATGGCCCAGCTCTCCACGTACGCCGACAGCGCCCCGCTCTCGTGCCGGAAGGTGGCCACCGTGGTATCGTCGCCGAGGATCTGATCCCCGAGCACGAAGTTCGAGCTCATGGCGTGCGCCTCGGTGATCGGCCCGATGTTCCAGATCAACTGGTCCACGTAGTGGCACCCGTGCGAGAGGAAGCAGCCCATGGGGAACTTCACCGGATCGGCGCGCCACTCGACCACCTTCCCCAGCCGCATGGACGTCTGCTCATACACCTGCAGGATCCGCCCCAGCGACCCGCTCGTGCAGATCTCGTGCAGCTTCTGGAACTCGGGCCGATACCGGAGCACGAAGGCGATCATAAACACGACTTCCGCCTCGTCCGTCGCGCGGATCATGGCCTCCGCCTCGTCCAAGTCCCGCGCCATGATCTTCTCCGACAGCACATGCTTCCCCCGCCGCGCCGCCTCGACGGTCATCTCCGCGTGCAGGTGCGGCGGCGTACAGATGTCCACGGCCTCCACATCGTCGAGGATCTCCGTATAGTCCGTATGCCACTCGCATCCGACCACCTCGGCCTTCTCCTTCGCCCGCTCCTCGTCGCTGTCAACGCAGTACGCCAGCTCCGCCCGCCCCTCCGCCATCCACGCATTGATGTGCGCCCGACTAATCCCCCCACACCCGACGACGGCCGCCCTCAGCTTTGCCATGGGGCCGATTCCTTTCCCTCTCGGTGCGCTCCGTGCTCTCTGTGGTTGGTTCGTTGCCTTGCCGTGCCTAGAAGATCCCCCGCGGCTCAAACGCATTCTCAATGATCTCGGCTGACGCTACTTCGCCGTCGGGCCCGAAGATCACTTCCACCACGTCGAAGCGCCAGGAGGTGTTACTGAGGCGGCGAGACTTGAGGAACACCACGGCGGCGCGGGTCAGTTTGCGCTGCTTGGCCCGACCGACCCACTCTCTGGGACTCCCGAACTCATCCGTGCTCCCCGACTTCACCTCGGCGAAGACGATGGAGTCGTCCTTGGAGGCGACGATATCCACCTCGGCCCCTGCGCCCCAGTAGTTCGTCTCCAGAATGCGGTACCCGTGCTGCTTCATCACCCGCCGAGCATGCTTCTCCGCAATGTCGCCGGTTTCCCGCGTCGAGCGCCTACCCATTTCGCCTCACCGTCCTCACCATCGTCACCTTGCTGATCCCGCCGCAGAGCCGCGAGAGGCCTCGCGAATGAGCGTAGTGAGCGTAGTGAGGGTGTTTTCGGTGTGTATGCACGCGCGGCCTGCCCCGCCTGCCTTTCGCCTTTCCCAGTAGGAGAGCCGCTCTGCAGCACGGTCGGCACGACCGCACGGCTCCTGCCGTTGCTGCCATCCAAAAGCACGAAAATCGATACAACCCCTGGACCCAAATCGGCAACTAATCCTATGCCCGACGCACTGCAGAGGTAATGATGTGGCAGGGCGAGGAGATCCTGGCGACAGTAGCCTGCCACAAGGGGTGGGGGAGGGAGCCCGCTGCGGCGGGCAGCCCGCATCACGTCGCCCAATCCGCAGCGAGTTGCCTCGCTAACTGGCCTGCAACGGCATTCAGGGTCTCACGACAGGGGGTACGGCAGACATGTGGCCTGATGACGAGGGAAGCCATGACCTCAACTTCGCGGCAGACGCACCAGATGCGCACCATCCCCACCACGCGCCGAGCAGGCAGACTGGCCTGCTGCTCGACCCCGTATCGCGCGTCTTGGCATGGCGAGGCAAACGCCGGCGCCTGACACCGGCGCAGGCCTCCGTGATGCTCCTCCTCATGCAGGCCGCCCCCGACCCAGTCTCCGCAGCCGAGATATGGGCAAACGTCCGCGGCTACGTCCCCGCCCGACCCTCCTCTGCCCTCCGCGTCCTCGTCCACGGCCTCCGCCTCGCCTGTAAACAGACCTTCGGACACACTCTCGTAGCCACAGTGCGCGGCCGCGGCTACCGCC
>JASFTE010000333.1:0-5779 GCA_050114035.1 Armatimonadota bacterium
CTCGGAAAGCACGTGGCATCCGGCCTCCAGCGCCCGGCAGGCGTGCTCGACCTGCTGCTTGCCGTTACTGGCGATGACCATGGCGTCGGGCTGCATGGCGAGAAGGTCGTCGTATTCGGGGACGACTTTGCCGCCGCCCGGGCCCATCATCTCCTGGGCCCTCTCTCGGCAGTCGGGGAAGCGGTCGGCTCCGCCGATCACCTCGGCCTCCTCGATGGCCAGGAAGTTGCGCAGGTGTGCGAGGCCACGGCGAAGTCCGAGTACGCCGACAGTGAGTTTGCCCATGTCATCGCTCCGTGTGTGGGTAGACGTTGCGCGGCGTTTTCGCCGTCGCTGCTGCGAGCCCCTCGTTCGGGCAGCCGATGGGCACTGAGGTGACCGGCATTGCGGCGCCAAATCACATTCACTGACGTCGCCAAGATCGGCTGCCTGCTCGGGCTCATCGGCTTCTGCATCTTCGGCGTTGCGGCGATCCTGCGGCAGGCGCGGGAGAGCCGCCAGGCCGGCACGTGCACGAGCAACATGATCCTCGTGTACCGGGGCCTGCGGGTGTACGCCATCCGGCACGGCGGAGTGCTGCCCGACGCGGAGCGGTGGGCCGACGCACTCGTCGAGGAGAAGCTGATCCCCGGCGAGCAGGTCCTGCACTGCCCCGGGACCGACGGGCGATACGGGTATGCCATGAACTCCCAATTCAGTGGCGTGGAGCTCGAGCGCATCGCCGATCCCTCCGAGCACGTCTTGGTCTTCGAGTCGGACAGCGGCCTGCGGAACGCCCACGACCTCCTGGAGAGTATCCCGGACTCGCCGCGACACCCCGGAGGGAGCAACTACATCTTCGTCGATGGGCATGGCGGGCGGCTCGAAGAGGTGCCGGAAGTCGGGGACGCGAATCTGCTGCCCGAAGACACCGCAGCAGGAGAGGAGAGCACCGACGGGGGATAGCCGAGGGTTGCTGCCTGACGGCCGACGAGGCCGCCGACGCTCGGCTCGATCACGGCACAAGCACCCGTCCACGCCAACGATGGACCTGCCCCTTGATGATCGCCGCCTACTGGTCAGCGAGCTGGACGATGAGACGCTGACCGCAAAGCTGGACGAGCTCGGGCTCGTGATGACGCCGTACGAGGCCCGGCGGATCGTGGAGCTGCTGGGGCGCGACCCGACGCTGGTGGAGCTGCACATCTTCAACGTGGAGTGGAGCGAGCACTGCTCGTACCGCAGCAGCCGGGCGACGCTCAAGGAATACCTGCCCACGACGGGCCCGAACGTGCTCATGGGCCCGGAGGAGGACGCGGGGATCGTTGAGCTGGGCGTCTTCGGCGGGAAGCGGTACGGTGTCGTGATCGCCCACGAGAGCCACAATCATCCCTCCCAGATCCTCCCCAATGAGGGCGCCGCGACGGGAATCGGCGGGATCGTGCGCGACGTGGACTGCATGGGGGCCATCGTGGTGGGCACCGCCGACCCGCTGCGCTTCGGCGACCCAAGGGGCGAGCACGCCGACAGGACGCGGTGGATCGCGCGGCGGGTGGTGGACGGGATCTGGGAGTATGGGAACGCTCTCGGCGTGCCGATCCTGTGCGGGGATCTGGTCTTCGCGGACTCCTTCGACGACAACTGCCTGGTGAACGTGGTAGCCATCGGGATCGTGGCCGAGGAGGACATCATCCACAGCGCGGTGCCGGCGCAGGCGGCGGAGGAGCCGTACGACATCATCGTCGTGGGCAAGCCAACGGACGATTCGGGCTTCGGCGGGTCGGCCTTCGCCAGCAAGATCCTCGGGGACGAGGAGGAGAAGCAGGAGGACCGGGCGGCCGTCCAGGTGCCCGATCCGTTCCTCAAGAACGTGCTGCTCATGCGCAAGGCCAATGAGGACGTGCGGCGGGCGGCCAAGGAGCAGGGAATCGTCATCGGCATCAAGGACTTCGGCGGCGGGGGCTTTGCCTGCGGCACGTCGGAGATCGCCGCGGCGGGCGGCTTCGGTGTGGAGCTCGACCTGAACGCGGTGCATGTGGCGCTGGAGGATCTGCTGCCCGAGGTGATCTGCTGCGCCGAGACGCAGGAGCGCTACGTGCTGGCGGTGCCAAGCCACTTCACGCCGACGGTGCTGAGGATCTACAACGAGGACTGGGACCTGCCCAACATCTACGAGGGCGCGCAGGCCTCGTGCATCGGCACGACGAGGACCGACAAGCGGTACGTGCTGCGGCACGACGGGAAGATCGTCATGGACGCTCCGGTGGACGTGATCACGGCGGGGATCCGGTACGATCGCGAGGAGGAGCCGCAGGAGTACGACGGGCAGGAGCCGGAATTCGAGCAGCCGGATGACCTGGGCGAGTGCCTGCTGACGATACTCGGCAGCGAGAACGTGGCGTCGCGGGAGTTCCTGTACCGGGCGTACGATACCGAGGTGCAGGGGAATGCCATCATTCGGCCCGGGGAGGCCGATGCCGGGCTGATCGCGCCGCTGCCGGACGAGCGCGTGGGCGTGGCGCTGGCCACGGACGGGAATCCGTTCTACGGGGCGATTGCGCCCTTCTGGAGCGGGGCCACGGCCGTCGCCGAGGCCATGCGCAACGTGGCCGCCATCGGCGCCGTGCCCAGTGGGATCACGGACTGCCTCAACTTCGGCAACCCGGAGAAGCCCGGCGCTTTCTGGCAGTTTCGCGACTCGGTGCGGGGACTGTCCGAGGCGGCGCGGCAGCTGTGGCTCAAGGGGCACGAGAACACGCCGGTGCCGGTGATCAGCGGGAACGTGAGCTTCTACAACGAGTCGGCCACGGGCAGCGCCGTGCTGCCGTCGGCCATCATCACGTGCATCGGCGTCATGGAGGACTACAGCAAGGCCGTGACGATGCAGCTTCGTGGGCCGGGCAACGCGCTGGTGCTGCTGGGCGCGCGGTACGATGAGCTGGGCGGGTCGGAGTACTACCGCACGATCCTGGGGGAAGCCGGGCGCAACGTGCCGCAGGTGCGCTGGGAGCAGGAGCGGGCGAGCATCCACGCGGTCATCGATGCCATCGAGGCGGGGCTCGTGGAGTCCTGCCACGACATCTCCAACGGCGGGCTGATCGTGAGCGTGGCCGAGATGATGATGGGCGGGTATGCCCGGGGGACGTGCGGCGCGGAGCTTGACATGCAGGCGCTGTCGGGCGCCGTCGAGGACGGCCTGCGCGCGGACAAGGCGCTGTTCTCGGAGTCGGGAGGCTTCGTGCTCGAGGTGGCCGCAGACAACCTCGGGCGGCTGGACGAGGTCGCCGGCGAGCACGGGGCAACGCCGGTCCGGATCGGCACCGTGACGGAGGCGCAGACGCTCGTCGTGAACGGCTCCGATGCGCCGCTCATCTCGCTGCCGTCGGGGCTGCTCAAGCAGGCGTGGACGCGGGGGCTGAGTGAGGCGTTGGGGTAGAGGAGGCCACTGGTGCGCAAAGCCGGAGCTGCATAGCTGGCGGTGCTCCGAGGGATTGCGAGGGTGATAGCTGCCTGGCAACGTGCTCGCCGGTGTGGTGTTCTTCTGTCCAGGGGAGGCAGGCGCCGTGCGAAGCTTCGCCATATCCATCGTGCAGGAAGACGACTGGTTCATTGCGCGATGTCTTGAACTGGGAGTCACATCCCAGGGCCGGACGATCGCAGAGGCTGAGGCGAACATCCGGCAAGCGGTCGGGTTGTACATCGAGAGTTTGGGGCTGGACGACATTCCTGACACACCTGTCAAGCCATTCTGGACCACGGTTGAGGTGTAGGAATGGCTCGCCTGCCGGTGATTTCGGGCCGGAAGCTGATTGCGGCGCGCAGAAGAGCGGGCTTCGTGCAGGTGCGCCAGAAGGGCGGCCACGTCTCGCTGGAGCGTCAAGCACCGGATCGAACACATCGTACCGTGGTCCCGCTGCACAGGGAACTGGCCAAGGGAACGCTGCGGGACATCATCAACCAGGCAGGCATCTCCAAGGAGGAACTGCTCGAGCTACTACGGTAGAATGCCCTCCCGCCGTCCGCAGAAGGCTGGACGCGAGGGTTGAGTGAGGCGTTGGAGTAGGCACGAGGAGCCAGAGCACACATACGGGCAGCCTTCGCTCCCAGGGCGGACACCCCCCGATGACGGGCCACGAACGCACGCTACGCGCCCTCAATTTCGAGCCGGTGGAGCGCACGCCCATCGCCGGGGGGCTGCTGCAGAATGCGCACTTCCTCGCCGAGATGGCTGGCGCAGATGACTTCTGGTCGGCGCCGCGACGGCATATCTTTGAGGCATTCCGCCGCATGGGCTGCGACGCGATTCTGGGGCCCGTGATGCCCAAGCCGCCCGACTCCACCACGCGCGACGCCCACGGTCGGCCGACGGACTTCACCAGGCGCGAGGCCCCTCCCGAGCTCACGACCCCCGAGCAGGTCGCCGAGTACGCGCTCGCCCTCCCCGCCGCCCCCGAATTGCGTCGGCAGTTCGACGCACAAAAGGCCTACGACGAGTACGTCGAGTTGATGAGGACAGTGCAGGAGGAGGCGGGCGACATACTCCTGATCCCGCACTGCCTCGGGTACGCGCCGAGCTTCCCAACGTCTGACGGCCACTTCAGCCACGTGGCGTTCCTTATGGCGTGTAGGCTGCATACGGACCAGATGTGCCGCCTGTTCCGGCACTGGGGCGAACAATCCCGTCTGCGCCTGGAGGCGGTGGCGCGGGCGACCAGCGAGCATGACCTGCTTCGGCTGATCTGGATCGGCTCCGACATCTGCGACGCGCGAGGGCCGGTGCTGTCGCCGGAGCTGCTGGAACGGCTGTACTTCCCGGCTGTTCGGAGGGCCATCGAACCGCTCAAGGATGCCGGAATGAAAGTCGTGTGGCACGCCGATGCGAACTACCGACGGATACTGCCGCGGATGATCGAGCTCGGGCTCGACGGCTTCCAGGGATTCTATGAGACCGAGGACGGAGTGCGCCTCGAGGACCTGGCGCAGATGAGGGTGCGAAGCGGCGATCCGCTGATCCTGTTCGGGAGCATATCGACGGCCTGGGTGCTGCCGACGGGCACGGTCGGGGACGTGAGGCGAGAGGTGGAGCGCTGCGTCGAGGCGGCGGGCAACGGCGGCGGCTTGCTCCTGGCGCCCTCGTCCTCCATAGGGCCGGAGGTCCCGGCGGAGAACATCCGGGCAATGTACGATCACGCACGCGGCTATGTTCCGACGTGGGCGAGAGGCTCGGAGCGAATCGTGGCTCCGTGAGCAGGCGATCGCGTCAGAGGAGGGGCGATTGTGACCAAGCGAGAGATGATCGACGTTCTTGATGCGTACCGCAGACCGGGGTCGCCGAACTACGGTCGGCACTTTCTGGGGCTTCCGTCGGAGATCGTGCGGAAGAGGAACGTGCGGACGCTGCTTGGCATCCTGGGTGACGAGAGCCTACCGGCGAGGGTGCGCGAGTATGCTGCGGGGGCGCTCGGCGAGATCGGGGACAGGCGCGCCGTGGGGGCGCTGATCGAGGCCCTCGGCGAGGCCGGGCTGCGGCGGGGCGCTGCGATGGCGCTGGGGCGCATGAAAGCACGGGAGGCGGTAGATGCCCTGAGGGAGCTGGCGCCGCGGGTGAAGGCGGCGCACTGGGCGCTCTCGCAGGTGGCTGTGCCGAGGACGGTGGAGGAGGCCATTGAGGACCTTCGCACAGGTCAGCTTCGGCTGATTCCCCGGAAGCTCGGGTCGCTTCCGGGCCCACTGCACCGCAAAGTCGAGGCAGAGGTGGTGGAGCGCTTTGCTGAGGCGCTGGATGGGGGCGATGACGACC
>JASFTE010000334.1:0-5750 GCA_050114035.1 Armatimonadota bacterium
GTATTGGGATGACGATGTATCCCTCACGCAGCAGGCGCTCGCGCTGGCGGACGACGGGTCTGCGGCCGAGAGGGCTCGTCGAGCACGTACCGCCGCCAGCGCGCCGTGCGAGGAGCGCAGGCCCTCACGCCCTACAGCTCGGGCCGCGGCCCGTAGTGCGGGATGGGCTTGCCGACCTCGTAGCAGCCCATGTCCGGCGCCTTGCCCGTGTGGCCATCGGTCACGCTGGGCAGCGCCGTCCCGGCGTCCACGGCAGCGGCGCCGGGCTCGAGGCGCAGGTCGTACTTCGCTGGGTCGGACGTCACGCTGATCTCCGGTGGGCCGGCATTCGCGAAGATGTCGTAGTCCACCATGACCCCGTGCTCCTCGTGGCCCGTGCCCTCCGTGAAGTCGGCCAGCGTGGCGTAGGTGCCGCTCTTCAGAGCATCGTACCAGTTGATGAGGTCGCCCGGGCTGTTCCGCCGGTAGCCGTCGTAGTCCAGCGTCGTGTACGGGCTCATGCTGCCGGTGGCCATGGCGTAGGCGTGTCGCTCTCGGCCGCTCGGCTCGACGAAGGTCTTTCCGCCCAGGAATAGATTGTTTCGGAAGTGGCCGTTTTGCCAGCGATTGAAGGAACGGAACCCCGACCGCGCGCTGCAGACGGTGTTGTTGTACGCCTCCATGCCCATGCAGTAGTTGTGCAGCTTGAAGGTCAGCGCCGTGACGCCGTACACCTCGTTGCGGATCAGGTAGATCGGCCCGCCGTACGATGGCTGCACCGAGAGGCCCGTGTGCGCGTTGTAGCAGCGGTTGTTGTAGACGCGGATGTTGTGGCAGCCGTAGTCGGCCTCCATGCAGTCGTCCTGCGCCCAGGAGAGGTCGTTGTTGTAGAAGTCGATGGAGACACAGTGCTTTGCAGTGTCCTCCACCGGCGGGCCATAGTTGGCGATGGCCAGCGAGTCGCTGAACCGGCTGATCTTGTTGTAGCAGACCACGTGCCCCTGTCCGTAGATATTCACGCCCGTGTGGGACGGTTCCATGTACAGCTTCGGGCGGGGATACCAGGTGGGATTGAAGCCGGTGATGACGTTGTCGGCGATGTACCAGTTGGCCGAGTTCTCGGAGTAGGTGAAGATGCCGGTCACGACATCGTCGATGGTGCACCGGCGCACGACGATGTTGGAGGCGCCCGGTGTGCCCCTTGAGCCGGCGGCGATGGCGGTCCTGGCCCGGCGGAAGGTGACGTTCTCGAAGGTGAGGTAGTCGCAGCCGTCGATGTCGAGCAGATCCTCGTCATGCCCGGACGCCTCAAGGACCGCCTCGCCATCGAAGCCGCCGCGGAAGACGATGGGTTCGCCCGGGGCGCCGGACTTGGTGAAGGTGAATGGACCCTGGTACGTGCCGGCGCGGAGCAGGACTATGTCTCCCGGCTCGGCCGCGTCGTGGGCCTCCGTGAGCCCGACGGCAGAGCCCGGCCGGCGCCTCCCTCGGAAGCCCCGAGGATACACGTGCAGTTGTCGCCCGCCCTCCAGGAGCCTCGGCTCCCCGCGGGTCCGTGCGGGGCCCACCCTCGACGGCGGCGCGCCGCCGTCCGGGTCGGTCATGGTGAGGCGGATCTCGTAGTCCGTGTCCGGCTCCAGGCCCAGAACGCTCCCGGCGAACAGGTTGCCCGTGCGCCACGGCTCGTACGCCTGGTTCGAGACCTCGTGGTGCACGCGGAGCATGGGCAGGGCGTCGTGCCACTCCTTCTCGCCCCGCTTGCGGTATGCCATGGCGACGGAGGCGTTGCGATTGCTGTCGCCCTCAATGAACCAGCGCAGCCCGATGTTCTCCAGCGTCGCGGGGTCGAGGGTGATCTTGCCCGGCACCACCTCGCCCATGATGGGCTCGATCTCCCGAATGTAGATGTTCTTGAACCACAGCGGGTTGCCGTGGTGCTGGAGCTCGATCTGCCCCGTGCGATAGATGGGCTTGTCGCGCTCCCAGTAGTTCTCCATGATGACGTTGTCCGTCACCAGGACGCCGTTGAGGTGGACGGTCACCTTGTCGTCGATCATCATGATGCGGAAGCGATTCCACTCGCCCACCGGGTTGTCGGCCTTCACCAGCGGATCGCTCGGGTTGATCTTGTTGTTGTACAGCCCACCGGAGCCCACGTCTCTGTCCCAGATGCCGACCTGGGGGCTGCCGCGCAGGTAGATGCCGCTGTCGCCGCCCGCCTCGATCTTCCAGTCCACCACCATCTCGAAGTCGCGGTAGTCGCGCACGGTGCAGAGGCTGTTCCCCTTGCCGTCGTAGACGATGACGCCGTCCTCGACGCTCCAGTGCTGGCGCATGCGCTCGTTGGCCTTCTCCTGGGCCGCGGCCAGCTCCTCGGGCGTCATCGCCGCGCGCTTGGGCGGGCTGGCCACGAGCCCCTTCCAGCCGCGCAGGTCCCTGCCCGTGAAGAGGGCGTAGTAGCCGGGCGGGGGCCGATTGTCCGGGTGGAGCTCCTTGATGCGGAGGTTGCGGAACTCGATCCTGTCGCCGTGCCCGATGAAGCCGATGTGCCCGATGCCGCGCTCCAGCCCCGGGTGCTTCTTCCGGACGCGGGGGTCGGTGGCGTGGTCCAGGTTCGCGTCCACGATCACCTGGTCGTTGAGCGTGATCCTGACGTGTTTGCCGTTGGCGTAGATCTCCTGCTCGTTCCACTCGCCGACGGGATTCAGGGCGCCCCGCCTCGCGGGGAACACGTCGTAGATGGAGCCGTGGTACTGGGCGGGGCGCAGATTGGCGTACTTCGTGGCGGTGTTGTCGAGGATCTGGATCTCAATCCCGTCGTAGGCGGCGTGCCCCCCCTTGGGATTGCGTATGGCCACGCCGTTGTTGCCGCCCGGGGGGAGCTTGAACTCGAACCGGAAGACGAAATCGTCGTACTCCTTCAGCGTCCGCAGGTGCCCGCCGCCCCTCTTGGGACACACGAGGATGCCGTCCTCGACGACGTACTTGCCGCCGGTCCAGCCGTCGAGCGTCTTGCCGTCGAACAGGGGCACGAAGCCCTCCTCGACGGCCGCCGCGCCGGTGATGGAGAGAGCAACAAGGGCAAGCGTAATGATGGATGCGCGTCCGATAGGCTTGAGAGCCGGTCTCATGGGTCCCCTCCGCCTTTGTCCGCGTGGTATGGCGACGACCTGCGCGGTTCTGTTCGACGAGTCGCGCTCGGCAACCTGCCGAGGCCAGCGGCGCGCTCAAGCAGGGAGGGCGTGGGCGGTCGCGGTGGAATTGGTGGAGAGGTCCCACTCGTGGGAGGAAGGGAAATGACGGCAACCCGATATGCGCCTGGCATCTGCCTGGCCCTCACGCTGTGCAGCGCAGCATGGGCCGATGCGTTCACCCACCAGGACAGCTTCGACGCCTACACCGACGACGCCCCCGTCGGCGCAGTCTGGGAGCCCGTCTCGGGCACGTGGGATCTGCAGCAGGGACGGTATCGCGGCGCCGGCCAGCACAGGAGCATCGCCCTCTGCGCCATCAGCCCCGAGTCCGACCATGTGAGCATCGAGGCGACGGTCCGGGCGCGCGAGCGCGTCGGATCGTCTGGCTGGTCCACGGCGGGGGTGATGGTGTATGTGGACGGGGGGAACCTCTGGCGGTTCATCCTCGTCGCCGGCCCGGAGGGGCAGCGCTATTGCGAGCTCGGGGAGATGTACCAGGGAGCGTGGCAGGCGCAGCGTGAGGGGCGGACGCGGCTGATGGGCACGAGAGAGAACGGTACGGACTGGGACTATGGGCGGCCCTACACACTGCGGCTGGAGCTTGATGCCGAAGGGGTGCGCGGCACGATGCTGGACGGCCGAACGGGAGAGCTCCTCGGGCGGGAGAGCTACGTCTTCGACGGCGCGCCGCACGTATCGTCCGGGCGCCCGGCTTTGACGCTGGATGCCATGGTGGCCGACTTCGATGACGTGCGCATTGCGGCCGCGATCGGGCAGGCCGAATGGCCCAATGGCGCGCCTGCGATCGAGCGCGGCGGGAAGGCGACGCTGGCCGTCCTGATTGACGATTTCCCCGGCGCCGATGGCGCGAAGGCGGAGGCCATTGCCGACAGCCTCAGGGAGCACGGCTTCGGCGTCACTGTGCTTGACGGCGAGCAGCTCGCGCTGGACGGCGTCCTGCACCCGGCGCACTTCGACGCCCTCGTGCTGCCGGATGCCAACGTGTTCCCGGCGGACGCCCTCGAGCCGCTGCTGAGGTACCTGCGGATGGGCGGGAAGATGGCGGTCGTCGGCACGGGGCCCTTCGGCACGCGGGTACACAAGGTGGCGGGCATGTGGGTGGACCAGGAGGGCCTCAAGGCGGCACTGCATGACGTGCGGCCCACGCACATCATTGAGGACTTCGAGGGAGACGGCCGCCTGCAATGGCGCCGCTCCAGTGACGACCCCAGCCACGAGGGCCTGCTCAACATCCAGCGCGTTGGAGCAGCGGAGACGGCCTCCGCGGCGAAGGTCGCCGTCGCCGACCTCACCGGCTGGGACACTTTCGGCAGCGATCCACTGCCCGCGCCATTTCCCGAGGGCCACACGCTCACGTGCTTCTGGGCCAAGGGCGACAGGCACACGCCCAGGATGTCCATCGAGTGGCAGGAGAAGGACGGGTCCCGTTGGATCGCTGTCGTGGACCTGACGCGGCAGTGGCGGCACTACGCCCTGCCGCCCGAGGACTTCATCTTCTGGCCCAACGGGTCGGCCGCGGGTCGAGGCGGAGCGGGCGACCAATTCGACCCGGCGAACGCCGACCACATCGTCTTCGGCGTGGCCTACAGCCACACCGGCCGCGACCCGGGGCCGAAGCTGTTCTGGTTCGACGAGGTCGGCACTGCTGCCAGCCCGCTGCCGGAACTGGAGTGGCCGCCGGCACCCATCCTCGAAACGGTCTCGCCCGCCTACAAGCTCTACCCGCTCCCCGGGGCCGGGCGCTTCCGCGACTGCCGGGCCCCCGTGCGCCGGCCGACCGGGCAGGGATTCAGGACCGGCGGGAGCTATCGGTGGATTCCGCTCCTGGAAGCGACGGGCCCTGACGGCATCCTGCGCGGCGCGCCCGTGTCCATGCTGCTGAACTTCGGCGGCATGTACCGGCTGAGCGCGTGGGCGTTGTTCGCCTTCGATGACGCGCAGCCGTGGCGCTCTCCCGAGACGAGCTCCCTGCTCGCGACGGCTCTCGAGAGAATGACCGGCGACCTCCTACTGTGCGAGGGCGGCTGCCAGTATTTCAGCTACTATCCCGACGAACCGGTCACCCTCGGCGCCAAGGTCGTCAACCTCGCCCGCCGCGAGCGGGACGCCACGCTGCGGCTTTCGCTGCGGCCAGGGGGGGGCGGCGCGGCCGCGTTCTCCCGAGACTTCACGGTGTCTGTCGCACCGCGCGACATCCGCGAGGTCTCGGCCTCCTGGGAGCCGGCCCGGCTGGCCGCGGAGGGCTACACCGTCACGTGCGAGCTGATTCAGGACGGCGAGGTCACGGACGCCATCTCGCACGAGCTCGGCGTACTCGAGGAGCGCGGACGACTGGATCCCGCCTCCCTCGCGACCGTCCGCAACGGCGACTTCTGGCTCGGGGGAAAGCCCTGGCAGCCGCACGGGATCAATTACTGGGGGCTGTACTCGGTGGCCTCGGAGCCCAGCGGCTTCGGGCTCGGCTGGCTCAGCCCCGGGTTCTATCAGCCCGACGAGGTCGAGCGCGACCTGAAGCAGATCGCCGACCTCGGCATGGACGTGCTCAGCATCCAGTAC
>JASFTE010000335.1:0-5749 GCA_050114035.1 Armatimonadota bacterium
GGGCCCCGTCGTCGGCGAGGGGCAGACCTTCTCCGTGACCTGCCGCCCGGGGGCTGGCGCCGGTACGCAGACGCATGAGCTGCACCTGCCGGTGATCGGACGTCACCAACTGGGCAACGCGGGCGTGGCCGTTGGTATCATCGCTGCGCTCGGCAGCCAGTCCAGACCACAGCCCGCAAAGCGGGACTGGCCCGCCGCCACCCGGGACGGCCTGTCGCAGGTTGAGTTGCCGGGACGGCTGCAGATATGCGAACGGGACCCGTTCCTGATCGTGGACGGCGCCCACACGCGCGAGTCCGCCGCCGCCGCGCGAGACGCTGTCGAGGGATTCATCGCATACGATAGGCTCGTGCTGGTCCTCGGATGCCTGCATGGCAAGAACGTCAGGGCCGTGGCGGAGCAGCTGAGTGGCGTCGCCGACCAGGTGATCCTCACCGCGCCCGACACGCCGCGCGCTCTCCCCGTCGAGGAGCTGTGGCGGCAGGTCCAGGACGTATGGCCCGAGGCCCATCGATGTGCCAGCGCCGCCGGCGCCATCGCGCTGGCCCGGAAGCTCGCCCGGCCGCAGGATGCCATCCTCGTCACTGGCTCGCTCTACCTGGCCGGCGACGTCCTGGGCCTGTTGCGGGTGCCCATCTTCGAGGAGAGGGGTCAACGCGCATGATCCTCCTGAAGGCCGTCATCGGCGGCGTGCTCGCTGTTCCCGCGTATTGCAGGTTCCTGCTCAGCGCCTACGTCCTCGTACCGTGAGGACGCTTGCGTCCTCCCGTGGACTACCGGCTCGCCCTCATCGTGAGCGACCTGCTGTGGGCTGTCGTCGCCGTGCTCACCCGCCGGCACTTTCCCTCAACTTAAACGGAAGCGTTAACTCCCGTTTACCTCCCCGTGTCACCCCGGGGGCATATGGCTTCTAAGAGCCAAGCACCGGCTCGTGCAGTGATACCTCGACAACGTGGCGTCTGCCGCCATCAGGGAGCGTCGTCGGGCCATGAATCAAGTGAGCGTTCATCCCCGCCTCGGTGAGATACTCGTCGCCTCGCGCGTGATCACGAGAGACCAGCTTCTGTCAGCCCTTCAGATGCAGGCCGACTCGCAGCGGCCGCTTGGTGCCATCCTCATCGACATGAGCGTCGCCGAGCCCTACGAGGTGGCCCAGGCAGTCGCCCGGCAAGTGGGACTCCTGGCAGTGGACCTGAATACGTTCCATGTCGATCCGGCCGCCGTCGCCCTCGCTCCCGCTCAGCTCTGTCGAGACCATGAGCTGCTTCCCATCCAGATTCACGGCGACCTCGTGATCGTTGCCATGGCCCACCCCCGCGACGATGAAGCGTACGCGGCCATTCGCGAGACAGTGGCGCCCAGGCGTGTGCGCTGCGTCGTGGCGAACGAGTCACAGATCAGCAGCAAGCTCCGCGCTGTGCGCTCTCCGCAGGCCGAAGCTGCCGCCGTGTAGTCCCCGCCGTTTCTCAAGACGCCGCACCCAATCCGCACCCCCCCTGTGTCTCCATGCCCAGGCACACACACGCCCAGCCGTCCCACGCATCGTGACCCTCTGTTGTGCTCTCCGCACGGTACCACGGAGGTGCATGACTGGACGGGGCCGAAGCGACCGCCCGAACCAGGCTGTCATGCGAGGAGACCTTCAGTCATGCCTCCGCTCCTTGCGGTAGCTCTGCTCGCGGCATCCACATCCTCCGACGCCCCGCCTCCACCACCGGCCGTGGGTCGGATGTACCTGGACTCCCTGGTCGAGTTCGAGCGATACGCGGAGGCTGTCTGGCACGATGCGCCCGAGCCGGCCGCCGCGGGGTACTTCGGCGACGGCAACAGCGGTGGGAACGGCGGCATTCGCGGATCGTGCGGCATCTGTGTCGCCTACGCAACCCTCGTCCGGGCCGGCGGCCCGGATGAGCAGCGCCGACTGGCACGATTGCGCGCGGCCCTCCGCTACGCCGCGGGCACGCATGTCACCGGTTCAGCCCGGTGCGTGGACGGCAAGCAATGGGGCGGAAGCTGGCAGAGCGCCCTCTGGGCCGGATCGCTCGGCTTTGCCGCAGCGCTCGTCGAGGAGCACCTCGACGCCGACCTGCGCGCCGCCTGCCGCCGCGTCGTCGCCGCTGAGGCCGACCGTCTGGCCGACATCCCGCCCGCATCCGGGTATCGCGGTGACTCGAAGGCCGAGGAGAACGCCTGGAACACGAACGCTCTCGCACTGGCCGCCGCCTGGCTGCACGACGATCCCCGCGCCCCCGCCTGGACGGCCGCGACGAAGCGCTACATGGCCAACACCTACACCGTGCCCGACCCCGCGCGCGACCCGCTGGCATCCTGGATCACCACCACCACGCTCTACCCGTCCTACGCCTGCGAGAACCACGGCTTCTTCCACCCCTCGTACCAGATGGTCTCCGGCATGTCGCTCGGCGACTCCCTGGCGATGGCCCGAGCCGTCAACCCGGACGTTGCGGATGACCTGCGCCCCTTCGCCGAACACAACGTCCTGCCCGCATGGCAGTGCCTCTCCCGGGTGCTCCTGGACAGTGGCGAATGGGCGTATCCGTCCGGGCTGGACTGGTCTCTCCACGGCTACGGGCAGGTGTCCTACCTCGCCTGGCTCGCAGCGCACTTCGACGACCCCACTGCCCGCTGGGCCGAGGAGCGCCTCGCGCAGCACATCGCCTCCCGCCAGCGCCTCAACGCCGACGGTCGCTTCACCGGCGAGAGCGTGCGCAACGGCTTCTACCGCGAGGCCGTCATGGCACGCCGCACCGCCTTCGCCTGGTGGCACCATGCGCTCGCCAGGCGCCCCGACGGCGCCCGGACGCCACCCGGGGATTCCGTCAGCCATCTGCCCGACGTCCGGCTCGTGCTGCAGCGCAGCCGGTACGGCTTCGCCTCCCTGAGCTACGGCGCGCGCATCATGGGCATGGTCGTCCCCGAGAGCACCAGCCATCCGGCCAATCCCTACGTGGTCACTCCCCGGTACCCGCAGCTCATCGGCGCTGGGACCTCTGGCCGAGCGACGGCGGCCCAGCTCAAACGCCTCTCGGTGACAGACCGCGGGTTCGACGCCGAGCTGCATCTGACCCACGGGCCGCTCGGGGCAACGCGGGTGAGGTTCGTCAGCTTCGGCGACGCGGTGGCCGTCATTGAGTGGCCCTTGCCCCTCCTGGCACTGACGCCCGAATCCGTCGCCGCCTTCCCGCTCGGGATCGAGAACCACGCCCTCACGGGCGGCTCGCGCAAGCTGGAGTGGGCCTCCGGGGAGCAACACATCAACGCCCTCAGCGGCGCCGCACTCGACATCCCCGGCCGCTGGGCCTGCGTCGCGGACCGCTATGGCGTCATCGCGGGACCCTCGGGTCGCCTCAGGTACGAGGCTGCCGCCGGCTACAACCGCCGTGGCGCCGCCGAAGACGACCTGCACTACGTGCCGGACGATCCCCTGGCCCCGCGATACATTGTGCTGCTTCCCTCGTTCGATGCGGAGACGACCCGGACGGTGGCCGCCGGCATCCGGTGGGAGGCCGGCGACCGTGAGGCCGCGCTCTCCCTGACGGCGCCGGCATCCGGCGGGCACCAGCTCCGAGTGGCGCTCCCAGAGGCAGCGCCGCCGCCCTTGCAGGCCATCCCTGTGGCCGCGGCGACCGCGAGCACGCACTCAGAGCGCTACCCTCCGGACCGCGCCACCGACGGTGACCCCACAACCTACTGGATATCGCGCCGCGGCGATGCAGAGCCCGGCTGCGGCCCGACTCCCGAGCGTCCCGAGTGGCTGGAGTTCCGGTTCGCCGAGCCGACTCGGGTCACGGCGATCATCGTCGCGCCCCGCCCCCGCTACGGGCCCAGGGACATGGCGATCCTCCTCGATGGTGTGGTGGTCCACGAGGGCACAATGACGGCGGACACGCTCCGAGTGCCGCTCCCAGAGCCGGTCCGCGCCGCCGCGTGCCGCCTCCTCATCACATCGTCCTACGACCCGCGTTGCCCGGAGCAGCCCCGCAACGTACAGGTGGCCGAGGTCCTCTTGGCCACGGCGCCCGAGTAGCAGCGCTTCGTCCGCGGGCGGGCACGAGGGCCGGCCCGCCGCCAGGGCCAGGAAGGCGAACACGGCGGCATGCCTCCCATGGCTCTCCCGGCGCGGAAGCCCGGCGCCATTGTATGCGATTCGCATTCACATGAATGCGATTTGCCTGCAATGCACCATTGTGCCGGTCCACGCAAGACCCCGCCCACGGCACCGCCCCCGCCCACCCTCACCTCCGCCCCGGCCGCCAATCGGCGCTCGCCCGCACGTAGAATCCGTACGCCGCCGCCAGATCCGGCCTCTCTCGCGCCGGCCCGGCATGAAGCAGCACCCCATAACTGAGCCTCAGCGACTCCCCCTTCCTCACCACGATCCTGCTCTTCGGCCCCTTCGTGAACGCATTCCGCCCGAAGGGATTCGCCGCCATGAACCCGTAGTCGCGCGAGTGCCACCAGCACGGCCCGAAGTTCCGCGCGTGCGGCATGATCGTGATCCCCAGCTGCTTCCCGCCCATCTCCCCGCTGTAATCGCACCAGTCCGCCTGCTTGCCCCACACCGCGCGCGCCCCCTCGCGCCCCTCGCTGTCCGTGACCAGCCCGCCCTTCCCCACCTTCTCGGCGATCGGCGTCGGGAGCCGCACACCGAGCCCCATCTCCTCTTGGTCGCCGAAGTAGAAGTCGCCCTCGTCCGACGAGAACGTGCTGTCCCAGAACAGCATATAGCCGTATGGCGGCACAATGAACCTGAGCCGACACACCTCCGTGCAGACCGTCCCGTCCCCCGCCTCCGTCAGGTACCGATTCCGCACCACGAACGTCCCGAACCCGCCGCGCCCCGTCGGCTCCTCCACGAAACCATCGTGCACCGTCCTCGCCTTCAGCCGCCAGTAGTCGTTCCCGCTGATGTCGCCGAAGGCCAGCCAGATGCCCGGATGCATCGTCGCGTGATCGCCCAGGTCCCCCTCCTGCGGCGGATGGTTCCGCGTCAGCCGCACGCCACCCGGCCCATACACGTCGCAGAAGTACGGCCTCGTGATCTTCTCGTCCGCGTACACGTATGTCGCCACCGGCTCGCCGCCGATGCGCACCAGGACCTTCCCCGGCTCCCGCGCGAACTCAACCGGGGGCTGCTCGGCACCCATGCACAGCGTGCCGCAGAGAAGCAGCACGAACACTGACATGCCCGCCAACTTCATCCCGGTCACACTCCCCTCGGGACGGCCCAGTGCCCGCCCTTACGGTACGTCCGGGACAGGAGCCGGTTGGCCTCCCTGTCACCGACGATCTGCTCGGTCTTTGGGTCGAACTCGAGCGCCCGCCCCACCCGGCAGGCGATGTTGCCCAGGTGCACCGCGGCCACCGCCCGGTGCCCGATCTCGATGTCGGCGTTCGGCTTGCGTCCGGACTTGATGGCGTCGATGAAATCCTCCTGATGCCCCAGAAGCTCCGGCGGATTCTCGGGCTCTGCCTCGATCTCCCGCCCCCGCTCGTCCACGATCTCAAGCGTGCCCCGCTTGCTGAGAACCATCTTCCCCTCGGTGCCGTAGAACTCGGCGCCATTGTCAATGCCGTACGGCGCGTTGCGCGTCCAGATCCTCATCTCGAAGATCAGATGCCGCCTGCTCCCCACCGTGCCGTCGCCCGGGTAATCGAAGCCCAGCGTCATCGTGTCGGGGAACTCCTGGTCGTCGTCGTGGAAGTACTTCCCGCCGATCCCGGCCAC
>JASFTE010000336.1:0-5746 GCA_050114035.1 Armatimonadota bacterium
GCCGGGGCGGGGACCTGCTCGATGGCGGCGAGGGCCCTGTCCATGCGCCCGCGGTAGAGGGCGGCGAGGGCGACGGCGCCGACGAGGACGATGGGAACGTAGAAATGGGTGACTGTCACTAGTTTCAGTCGCCCTTCCGAAACACAGTCAAGCCCACGTCGATGTTCTGTCCGCCGGACGTCTGCCGGCAGTGCACGGCCAGCACGTTCCCCTGCGCGCGCAGCAGTTTCAGCCCCTCGGCGCCGACCGCCTCCTCGACGTAGTTGCTCACGTAGCCGCGGCGGCGGAGGATCTGCTCGTCGTTGAGGTAGACCTCTGCATCCTCATCGTGATACAGCCGTAGGGTGGCCCCGAGCAGCTCGTCCCGCCCCTCGAGGTCGAACCGCTTCCGCAGCCAGATGTCGCCGCTCCGCCACACCGTGTTCACGATGGCATTCGGCGTCCCGCGCGTGCCGAAGCCGCCCCGGCCCGTCTGCCAGCCGCTGTCGTCGAAGTCGGGGGACGCCCAGCTCCGCGGCGGGCGCTCGGTCGTGTAGCGCCACTCGGCCGGCTGCGTCTCGGCGGTCGGGACGACGACTCCCACGTTCGGGGTGAGCCGCTGTGCGACGACATCCGTGTCCGCCGTGAAGTCGGCGCCGAGCCCGTGGGCGCGCTTGAAGCTGAGGATGATCGTCGGGTCCGTGGGATACCGGCCGAGCCGCTCGCCGAAGACGGCCAGGCCACCCTCGTGCTCCGCGCCCTCGGGCACCGCGAGTCGGACCACGATCCGCCGGTGGCGCCGCGCAACGCGAAGCGCCGCCGCCTGCTGCTTCGTCGCCTCGGCCCGCACGAGCCACCCATACGACCCCGGGTGGAACCGGTACTGGTGCGACAGCGCCCCGCGGGCATCGGCAGGATCGTCCGGCAGCGTCGTCGCGAGCACCTCCGCGCCGTTGATCGACACGACCATATCCGTCGGCCACTGGAAGTCCTTGTCGCTCTGCGGGTAGTCCACCGGCTTCTTCCGCGCGGGCCATGACAGCCTCTCATCCCCGGCCTTGGCCGACACTTCCAGGAGCAACGTGATGCCCGAGAGGCCATCGACAGGGACTTCGTCCGGGATCGCAAGCTCATACCCCGCGTACCCGTGCCCGCGCCCGAATGTCTTGCCCTCGCGCCCGGGCACGGCCCCGGCGAGGTCGCCGTCCGGCCACTCCCACTCCGCAACATCGCTCGGCGCGAACCGGAGTGCCAGACGCTTCCCGTCCACGGCCTCCACCCTCGGCGCCGCCGCGTGCACGTGGAAGTTGATGTAGTTGGCGGCCACCCGCTCGCCCGGGCCGTCCTCGAGCCACACGCACAGCGCGCCGAGGGCCGGCGCATCGTCGGGCACACTAACCTCGATCATCCCGGCGGGCGTCACCTCGAAGGGCTTCCAGTCGACACGCCGGGAGCCACTGGCGACTCGCTCGTGCCTCTCGCCCCAGCGATCGAGATAGTCCACGCTCCATCGCAGCCTCAGATCGCCGCCCTCCCGGTCGCTCCAATGACTGATGGCCGCCGGCACGGACAGCGTGGCGCCCGCCTGCAGCACCGGACACGGCTCGATATCCAGCACGACGAAGTCCTCGCCATTGATGTCTGCGAGCGAGAACCCGGGGAACCAGTACTCGTACCCGTACACCTTCTCGCTGCGATCATAGTTCAGGAACCCGTTGTGCTCCCACTCGATGTCGCTCTGCTCCGTGTACACGTACCCGCACATCTTGTCGTGCTTGCGCAGCTCGTTGGTGAGGAACTTGAAGCACCAGGAGATGTCCTGGTCGCCCATGCCGGCCGAGATCCCGCCGTACTCGCTGTTGATGAGCGGTGCGTCGCCCTGCACGAAGCCCTCGGCGTAGTTGTACGCCGAGCCCGGATACGTGTTCTCGACCATCTCGTCGATGCGCCCCTGGGCTCGCTCGTAATCATTGATGTAGAAGTGGAAGCTGTTGATGTCGGTGACGACGTGGTCGCGTCTGTTCGCGCTGTTGTCCTCGCACAGCCGGGTCGGGTCGAGCCGCTTCGTCAGCTCGTACATCTCCTTGACCCACAGCTGGTGCTCGCGGTCGTAGCCGCCGTCCCCGATGCCCCACGTCTCGTTGAAGTTGCACCAGGAGAAGATCGACGGATGGTTGAAGTCGCGCCGCACCGTCTCGACCAGCACCGCCTCCCAGTTCTCGCGCGATGCCTCCGTGTATCGCCGGAAGTTGGGCTGGTCCTCCATGATCAGCACGCCGTGCCTGTCGGCCCAGTACAGCGCCCGGGGGATCTCACTCTTGATGTGGATGCGCAGGAAGTTGATCCCGATCCGATTGCAGTACTCATAGTCCCAGCGCAGCATGGCGTCGTCCGGGTACTGGTAGATCCCGTCCGGGTGGAACGACTGGTGCAGGGCCCCCCGCAGGTACACGGGCCTGCCGTTGATGCAGACGTACCTGTAGTCGCGCCCGGGCGCCTTCAGCGCGCTGATCTCCCGCATGCCCAGGTAGCTACTGACCCTGTCGATCTCCTCGCCGCCCCGCAGGAGCCGGAGCACCACGTCGTACAGATGCGGGTCGTCCGGCGACCACAGGTGCGCGCCGTCCATTCTGATACTGAGCCGCCGCACCTGCCCGGACCCGGGCTCTGCCGCCCACTTCGCGCCGACGATGTCCACCTTGAGGGTCACGTCGTCGCTCTCCCCGCCGACGAACACCGTCGTCTCCACGGTCGCCCGACTGCGGCTGCGGTACGGCGCCGCCGCCGTGTCTGCCTGGCCGCGTGAGGGCAGCTTCGTGACGAACTGGAAGTTCTCGATGAACGTCGCGCCGCGGGCCTCCAGGTACACCGTCTGCCAGATGCCGCTGGTGCGCGTGTACCACCCGATCTGCTTGCCCACCGGCTGCTCCGGGCTCGTGGTGTCCTCGGCCCGCACGATGATGTGTGCGGTCTCGCCCGGTCCGGCGTGCGGCGTGATGTCGAAGGCGAAGGGCGTGTAGCCGCCCACGTGCTCGCCGAGGTACTCGCCATTCGCCCACACCTTCGCCGACCAGTCGACGGCGCCGAAGCAGAGCCACGCGCGCTTCCCCTGCCAGTCGGCCGGCACGGTGACGCGCCGCGCGTACCACGCCACGCCCTGGTACTCGATGTCGCCGATGCCGCTGAGCCTCGCCTCCCACGGGAACGGCACGGCGATCTTCGTCGAGAAGCTGTGCTTCCCGGGCTCGTGCCAGCCCTCGCCGTCGCCGACGCCCTCCCGATCGAAATCGAAGTCCCACGCCCCGTTGAGATTCACCCACTGGTCCCGCACGAAGTTCGGGCGCGGGTGCTCCGGCCACGGAATGTCGGCCACTGCGGTCCCCCCTGTGATTGCAGCCATGGATCCCAGTCCGAGGATGATCGCGGCAAGCACGGTGTACATCGGGCAGCCTTCCCCCTCCGTCTGATGAGGAGCTATGCGGCGAGGCACTACGCGACGTCGCTGAGCGCCCACGACATGATGCTCTGCGTGACCAACTGCACCCGCCGTTGTCCGTCCAGGAGGTAGTGAATCGGCAGCACGCCCTCGCCCGTCTGGGCGAAGGTGTCCAGCTTGACCGTGCGGCCGTCCTTCACGGGCACCTCGACGGCCCCGTCGAAGACCAGCGTCTGGTTGGCCTTGAACAGCGACAGGTCCTGCAGCAGATCGAAGGTCACGGACGTTCGCGGCGAGGCATAACGAAGCAGGTAGTCCGGCACCGTCCACTGGCTCACGACGGGATGCGTGGCCGTGAAGCCGTACTCCGAGCCGCCGCCCTCCACCTGGATGCGTCCCGCCCCGTTCTCGCCGGTCTCGTCTATCCGGAGCAGCTCTGCCTGCCCTCCCGCGGCCGGCTTCGCGTAGCTCCGGATCTTCCACGACCGCAGCGTGTTGAGCTCGTCCGTCGCACAGACGATCTCCGCCTCGATGAAGTTGTCCAGCCCCCCGAAGCGCGTGCGCTGCTTCACCTCGTACTGCACCCGGCCGTTGCCTCCGCGCCGCGCCACCGTGAGCGACCCGACGACGGCGCTGCCTCTCTGCGTTCCCTGCCGCAGCCCATCTTGCCAGTGCACGATGTCGTAGGTGAGCGTGTAACTGTCGCGCCTTGCCGGGCCGTCGCTCACCGGCTCGAATCCCGCGAGATGACGGCGGATCGGCTTCACCGCCCCCGGCCCCGTGGCCGCGTCGATGTTGGAGCCATTGCCCGGCTCCGCCCCGAGAAGCGGCAGGCGGCCCGCCGCGACCAGCCCCGCCGCCATGGCCCCGCTCCGCACGAACTCGCGTCTGTCCATTCTGCTCGTGTGCATGGATTCAGGCCTCCGCCTTGACCTTCTCGTACCACTCGATGTACGGCGTGTACAGGTCCCCCCGCTTCCAGTGCTTCTGCCCCCACGAGGGCGTCGGGTAGACCTCGATCTGCCCCATGTACTCCCGGAAGTGCTCTCGATGCCGCGCCACGACCTCGGCATGAGCCGCATCCCCTGCCAGGTTGTTCGTCTCCAGGGGATCCCTCTGCATGTCGTACAGCTTCGTCTCATCCTGGTAGATGATGCTCTTGTATCGCGCATCGCGGATCGCCACGGAGAGCCGGCCCATTGACGTCTCCCCCACCACATAGTCACGCCACGGGACCGCTTTCCCCTCGAGCAGCGGCCGCCAGCTCCGCGCGATCGTCATCTTCGGCAGCGGCCGCACCTCGGCGTAGTCACAGATCGTCGCCGCGATATCGACCCCGGTGGCCAGGTGCTCGGCGTCGCGCCGGCCCTCCGGGACCCGCCCCGGCCAGGAGACGATCCCCGGCACGCGCCACGCCTCCTCCTCCAGGTAGCCCTTGCTCACCTTGGCGTGGAACCCCAGGCCGTCGCCATGGTCGGCGGCCAGGATGAAGAGTGTGTTCTCCGCCCGCGGCGAGCTGCGCACCGCATCGTAGACGCGGCCCACCTCCCGATCCGCCATCTCCACCAGCCGGTAATAGCTGTAGATGTAGTACCGCCAGTCCTGCAGGCTCCACTTCGTCGTCGCCCCCCGCCCGCGCGTGGAATACTCATAGTCGAAGTTCGCCGGCAGCGGCGGCAGCCTGTCGCTGATCTTCGGGGCGAAGGCATACTTCGCCGGGCCGCCACGGGCGAAGGCCGGGAAGCAGCAGTCGTGCGGGTTCAGGAACCCGACCGACAGGAAGAACGGCTCATCGCCCGTGCGGTTCCTCAGGTAGGAGACGGCCGACCGGGCCACGTCCGAATCGCTCAGCTCACCGTGCCCGGTCCCGCGGTGCAGCACGGTGAAGCTGTTGGCGACGTTCCGCCCGCTCACGTGCCACTTGCCCGTATAGACCGACTCGTACCCGCCGTGCTCCCGCAGCCACTGCCCCAGGTCTGGCAGCTCCGGGTCGATGGGGTAGCTGTTGATAACTACACCGTGCTCTTTGGACGTGCGCCCGGTGAACCAACTCGCCCGCGCCGGGCAGCACTGCGGCATGTCCGTGTGCATGTTCATGAGGGAGTAGCCCTCGCGGGCAATCCGATCCATGCTCGGCGTCCGCACGTGCTCGCACCCGTAGGCCGACATGGCCTTGTGGTGCATCTGGTCCACATGGACGAAGACGATGTTTGGCCTGGCCATATTCACCTCTCGCACTACGCCGCCCCTCTCGGCGGCGGCCGCATCCCCGCGGCGGGACCCCATCATACGCTCGACGCTCACTGCTTCGCAAGGCCCGCCGCGGGAGGC
>JASFTE010000337.1:0-5745 GCA_050114035.1 Armatimonadota bacterium
GACCCCCCTTTAGTTGACCATATATAATGGAGGGGGACGAAAACCGGACACTTCCCCACCGCCCCGTGTAGCGGCGCGACATCCCGGCCCCATGGATTTTTTCGCATCGCGCGACTTTTTTCTCTGCACGCTCCCCTCTCCCGCACACGGGCCACGCGAGAGAGCTAACCGTATGCCACCTCCCAATCCCAACCGACCCAACCTACACAAGCAGCATTCCAGATTTCGCCGCACAGCCCCACAGAGCCCCATTGTGCTGCATGTGCAGCTTGTGTACCCCCACAACACGCACAACGGGGCATAGCTTATGTCAAATTGTTACATTTCCGTTACATCACCCTCCCGGCCTCACCGCCAGGGCCCTTCGTGCATAGTCCAGGCTGGCCGAACTGGAGGGGGGGGTACCCTCATTGCGACCCCATCGAAGCAACATAATCAATATCAGTTGTGGTATCCCATCTACCGCACCAGGGAAGGACCTCGCCACGCACTCGACCCACAGGAGGAGTTCACCGGCGCCCGCTCGTCAGCCCAGCGTCCCGCACCAGGTTGGAGAACTGCTGCGGCGTGCAGTCCCACTGCGACGCCGCCCGCGCCTTGACTCCACCCGCCTGCTCGAGCACGTCCGAGAGCACCGGCCGCTCGAACAGCTCCAGGCGGATCTCCTGCATCTGCGTCCGGAGCATATCCCGGTCCTGCTTGTATTCCTGGTAGCTGTTCGGCCGCTCCGGCAGCGTGATCTCCGCGCTCCGCGCCGTGTATCGCTCCGGCGTCGGCGGTGTGTAGTCCAGCAGCGACAGGTCCGCCCGCCCGACTCTGATCTCGGGCTCGTCGGCGTCTACCCGCAGCCGGCTCAGCAGCACCTGCTCCAGGGACTGCTCGATCTGCTGCAGGTTCCCGGGGAAGCGCCCCGCGGTGGCGTCCTGGAAGAGCGCCTCGCGCGCCTCCGGCTCGATCACCACCCGCTTCTGGTACATCGTCGTCATCAGCGCCTCGATGAGATCGAGGATGCGGGAGCAGAACAGGGCGTACGGCACTCGCTCGAGCGACACCAGTTCCACGCCGATGTGCTCCACGGCAAGCTCCGTCGGGATATCCAGCACGGGCTGCAGGTCCGCGCACGTGAGGAAGATGGGAGCCGGCCGGGGCGCACTCGTGGCATCGCCAAGTCGCCGCATGAGCTCGGTGCGCTGGCGCGGCAGGAGGCGATGGAAGGCCGCGAATATCATCGCCTGGTGCTCGTCGGCAAGCCACTGCCCGATGCGCTCGATGGCGGCCCGGTACACGCGCGAGTCGCCGAGCGCCCGGATGATGTCGCAGTCCACCGTGTTGTACGCGATGTCACGGCCGCTCCGGTGCAGCACCTCCCGGCATGCGGCCCACTTCCCGCTGCTCGGCGGCCCGGTGACGATCACGAGGTACGGATCGTGCGCGTCCTTCGCGGCGAGCGCGTCCATGAGCGTCTCGGCGGCTCGTGTGGGCGCATAGCTGAAGCAGCCGCCGTACACCCGGGCGTCCAGCATCCCGGGCTCCAGATCGGCGACCGCTCGGCTCGTGGTGCGGTCGGCGAGGAACGTGTCCAGCACCGCGTTCAGCAGATACGTATGGCCCAGGAACGAGCTCTCGATCTGCAGCGGCGACGGCCCATCGGCGCGCTCGTGCCACAGCTCGCGCAGGTGCTCCAGCGCCAGATACTCCGCCCGGGCGCAGCGCTCCGGCGCCGTCGCCAGCTCCGGGGCGACGTGCGAGAGCGCACGATCCAGCCCCGACTCGCCGAACATCCGGGCCCGGTCCCACATCATGCGCCGGTACGCCACGATCATCTCCGGCAGGGCGACGAGAAACACGGGCGGTTCGAGCTGCCTGCCATCCCTGGCGAGATGCTCCTGGAGCTGCAGCAGGTGTTCCAGTGCCGTCTCAGCCGCTGCCTCCGCCACCGCCTCGACGGGGTCCTGGCCGGGCGCCACATCCGGCGGCTCGCAGAACAGCCGGTGCCCCACGGCGCGCAGGTTCGTGATCACCACGTACTGCCGCGGCGCCTGGGCCCCCGCGGCCACCTGCTCGAGCATGTCGTACTGCTGCGGCAGATGCGTGATGGGCGCCTCCGACACCGTCCAGAATCGGCCCCGGGGGGCGAAGGCCGCGTGGGCGACGTTGCGCCCGGCGCCGATCATGGCGCACAGCAGTTGATATCTGTCCTGCGAGGCGTCGCGGTCCTGCTCGTCATTCGCCATTCGTCGGTGCTCCTCCCATGGTGCACGACGGCGGCAGATGCCGGCTCTGCCAGCTCCTACTGTGCCGCCCGCCGCAGCACGTCCAGCTTCTCATCGAATCCCCGCACCCGTATGGCCTCCGCCGCCAGTCGGTTGGCATGCTGCGCGCGCGCGCCCGGCTCCATCTGACCCGGCGCCGCGAGGAAGCTCGCCAGGAAGACATCGCCCGCGGAGTTGGCGAACACGTCCCCGCGCACGGCCTGGGCCGGCATGTGGACCGGCTCCCCGCCCGGCCCGCAGACGAAGCAGCCCGCCTCGCCTGCCGTCGCCACCATCGTCGGCCGGTCGTCGGGCAGCTCCCACAGCGACCGCAGCCGCCGCGCCGCGTCGGCGACGGATCCGGTGTCGGCGGGCAGCTCGGGCCCGAGGCCGCTGAGCAGCCCCAGCTCGGCCAGGTTCGGGAAGAAGCAGTCCACCCGGGTCGCCAGGCCACGGAGCACCCAGAAGGCCTCGGCGGCGGCCGCCGTGTTGTAGTTGGAGTCCAGCGCGCAGAACGGCCGCGGCGTCGTGTCCACCACAGCGTCGAACCAGGGCAGGAATGCCGCGCTGTGCAGGCACACGGCCTGGAAGTACCCCGACACCACGACCATGTCGTAGCTGGCATCAGGCGGCTGCGGCAGCTCATTGAGCGGCTTCATCGGATCGTCGGCCAGGAACCCGCGATCGCCGTTCTCGAAGGCGAGGATGGCGCTGAGCGTCGGCGCGCACGGCAGGGGCACCACCTCGATGCCCTCCTCGCCCAGTCCCCGCTGCAGGGACGCGCCCCACTGGCCGGCGGCCGGTATCATGAGCGTGATGCGGTAGTCGCTCCGCAGTGCCCGCAGCGCCCTGGCGCAGTAGACGCTCGACCCGCCCCAGTCCACCGGCAGCTTCCCCCAGCGCAACTCGTCGGGGCGCGGCAGCTCCGACGATGCCACCGTCACATCGAGCGCAGCGTCGCCAATGAGCAGAACGTTCGTCGTCGGGCTTCGAGCCAGCGATGCACTCATCAGTTGTTGATTGTTATCCGGTCGGTGTATGACTGCTGGGGTCTCGGCGCTCCAGAAGCTAACATACCATACTCGGAACGTCAAGGCGGGGCTGATGCACAGAGGCCGTTGCGTAATGGCTGAGCGGCCGTAGTAGTGGGCTGGCTACGGTGGGTGAGAAAGTCGGTTCCCCCAAGACCGGCCCTCGGGGCGATGCGCTGGAGGCGATTTGGGTGGGACGGGGCGAGGTTCTCCCCCAACGTGCAAACGCCGCGCGTCCCATGAGGAACATCTCGGTGCGCCGCGCGAAGTGCGTGTCGCCGGTGCGCGCCACGTACTCGTCGAGCGGCAGCCTCCCGCGAATGCCCATCTCGCGGAACTGCCGCCAATACTCCGCCTGGTACACGAAGACGTTGCTGCCGAACACCTCGTTGCTGATTGGCACGCAGCGCTCGGTGCGCTCGAAGGGCACGAACTCGGCGAAGAAGGGGTTGACGGAGATCATGATGCCGCGCAGCCCGGCGTCACGAAGCGCGGTCAGCTTCTCCCGGGTCGTCTCGTCCTGCGCGCACCAGAAGCAGTTGGTCTCGACGAAGGTGGAGGGGATCTCGTGGGCCTCGGCGCCGACGACGCCGCGCAGGAGCCGATCGAAGTTCAGGAAGGGCTCCCCGCCGCTGAAGTGCAGGCCGTGGTTCAGGCTGACCGTCTCGGGCCCCCACGGGCTGGGGACGATCCTCCCGGCCAACTGTGCGAGCCCCTTCCCCAAGTCCTCATCCGAGATCCAATCGCCAGGCCACTGCGGCGAGCACAGGTACATGCAGTGCCGGCACGCGGCGGAGCACTTGTAGGAGAGCAGCAGCCCGCCGGAGACGGGCGAGGGGATGGGGATTCGGCTCATTCGAGTCGTGTCTCCACCAATCCGGAGCATGTGGCGACGAGGGCGCGCCCGTCGCTGGCGAGCAGGAGATCGTGTATCTCGGTGGGCCTCGTGCCCATGGCCTTGATGGTCCAATCCTCGCCTGGAACGGTGCCAACCAGCAGGATCGGCCGCGCGTTGTCGCGGGCGCGAGCCACGACGACCCGGTCGCCCGTGCAGCCCAGGGCATACGGCCTCCCGAGCGCCAAGAGACGCGGCGGAGCGGGCGCCGCGACGGCGAATTCCATCCAGGTCTTCCAGACGCGCCCGGCGGTCACGTCGGGGAAATCCGGCAGCCGCAGGATGTGCCCGTCCGCGGTGAGGGTGCGGATGGCGCCGGACGCGTCGGTCGCTATCGCAGCGGGCGCGCCGTACTTGTCGCCCTCCCCCAAACGGATGGGCCGGGTCATCAGTTGCCAGAAGTGCATGCCGACCCAGTCGTCCCCATCGCCGTACGACATGATACCCGTGTGCCACGACCAGTCCTTGATGGGCTCGTCCTTCCCCTCTCGGTTCGCGGTGAGAAGGGCATCGTGCGTCAGAGCCCACAGCCTTCCGTCCGCGTCCGCCGGGTCGAAGAGGTCCCAGCCGGCCTTGCGGCCCTGCTCCACGGCCTCGGGATCCGATGGCAGGTACCAGTCGAAGGTGCGGATGTGGTGGAAGGTGGCGATGGTCCGAATGTTCTCGGGCCTCGGCTGATAGAAGACGTAAAGAAGACGTAAAGGGGGCCAGGCCCATGTGAGGGCCTGGCCCGCTGTCTTGGGCGTGAGGGCTACCGGGTGACTCGCGTGATGCCCTTCGCCTCCAGTTCCCGATCGAGTTGGTTGAGCATCTGAGTGAGGTCACCCGCGATCTGTTCCGGCTCGCTCCCGCGCTTTGTAAGCGTCTGTAGCAGTTTGTTTCTGTGCATCGTGTAGGCCTTGGCCCTACCAGACGGATCAGCCGGCAGGATTTGGTCCCAGTACTCGGTGACGGCTTCGCAGAAGGTCTGGCCTCGGTCCAGGGCCGTCAGGATCGCCGAGTGCCGCTGAGTTGCGTCCTGCGGAGCTTGGAGTCCCTGGTAATCCCGGCGCAATTGCTCATAGTCAGCCTTCGCATTGTGCATCCACACCAGGTTGGCCCGTCGGCGCGCCATGGAAAGGAAGGGCGAAGCGTGACGGATCTCGTGCGCGATGTCTCGCGCCGCAGTGAGCGCGCTGCGAGCAAGGCAGTCAAACTCGCACGCCCGCCACGTGCTCTCCGGGATGGCGCCATCCACAACGGGCACAGCGTACTCGGACTTGTGGCCGGCCATGCGGCCGAGGCCAGCACGCACATGAACGAGGCGCGCTACGACCTCCGTGGCCCTATCCGGCGAGCTGAGCCAGTGCCCGTCGCCATCTCGATACAACCGGGAGTCCTCGCAGATGACCCAGTCGGGATTCAGCGGCGGGGTCTGAGCGGGGGCAGGCTCCGGATAGTACCGTAACGCCAAGTCGGTGCGCCAGATGGCCTCCGGCTTGGTCAGAAGCACGCCGACAACATGGCCGTCGGTGAAGACAAGACACTGGCCCGACGATCCTCCGGCCAGATTCGCCACGGTCCCACT
>JASFTE010000338.1:0-5740 GCA_050114035.1 Armatimonadota bacterium
TTGGTTACGTGAGGATAGGCAATAGCGAGGGCGCCTTCTCCCGCATCCCCCACGAGCATCTGCCGTTCCTGGACAGAGACTTCGACTTTGTCATCGTCGGCATCCATCTGCTCCTTCAGCTAATCAAGCTGCTGCAGCCCCGGCTGGTGAAGGAGCTGAAGCCTCGCTTCGACCTCATTGGGGGCGCGATGCCCAACCTGCTGGATCGGAGCGCAGACAGGCTTGTCCATTGCGTCTTCCGCAAGCGGTGGGACCAAATCGCTGAGCATGCCTCGCCCGCCATCCCAGGCCGTCCGCCTGATCCGGTCGGGCAGCCCCAATCCGTGCGTGTCACACCCATCAAGGCCCCGGGCACGCCGCTCTTCGGGTTCGCACGGAAGCTCGGAGAAGCCGTCAAGCTCGAGGAGCTTCGTGATATCCTGGCCGATCCCCACGAGCCGTTCCGCTTCGCCCTGGCGCCCTTCGGGCTGAAGCTCTTCTCCGTCGATGTCGCCCAGGCCCTCGCGAAATGGGTAGCCCGAAAGGCTGTCAGCTCCATCCGTGGCGGGCAACTCGGAGAGAGGGCCCTCGTCCGCTTTCTCTGCGAGCTTTTGACCGCGCGCAGGCCCCGCCTGCACCGAGCGCTGCGCGACTTCAGAAGCCGTCTTCGGCCGATAATCGAGCCCTACACGACTGACGTCGAAGAGGCCGTCAGGCGCGGCGAGTACGGCGTCCGCATCACCCCCGCGTGCTGGCTCGCCTGCAGCAAGAGCTGCCGCGCAAAGGCCCTCGACCTCGAGAAGCTCATCTTCCGCGTGAATGGCTACGATGTCAGGGAGCTCCCAGACTACTTCAAATACTGCAGAAGGTGGGTCGGTGACATCCCAGAGCGCGAGCTTGAGGTCAAGGTGAAGTATACGGGCCCACGGGGCGGGACCAGGAAGGGTGCCATCCGACAGGACGCCGCGCAGCAGGACAAGGGCGAGGAGGTCGCCATGCCCACGGGCGTCCACCACCTCTTCGTGGACATCTTCGACAAGAGCGACGTCCATGCCGAGCACCTGGATCAGGAGATAACGATCAGGCCTCCGTCGCTGCCCAGTGGGGAAGAGCGCCAAGAGGCCGCCGCCCCTGGCCAGTCTCCCTGATGGCCGTGTCCCGAGCGCGCGCCGCCGCGCGTGCACAGCACCAAGGGCATCGATCCCCGTTGGCGTTCCTCGCCGCTCTCCTGCTCCGGCTCTTGGAGGGTAGGCTGGCGGCGCCGCGAACCAAGACGATCGACTGCGGAGGTGCTACTGATGCGCACGCCCTTGCTGATCGCTCTGCTTCTGGCCGCCGCTGCGCCTGCCGCCACGTCCGACCCCATCCGCATCGTCGAGGACCATCAACCCCGCGCCGCCATCGTGGTAGCCGACGATGCCCCGGACGCCCTCCGCCACGCCTGCGACGAGATGCAGCGCCTCATCGCCGAGTCCACCGACGCCACGCTGCAGATCGCCGCGGAGCCCATCGCCGATCTCGTCGCCGTCCACGTCGGCCCGAGCGGCTACGTCAATCAGCTCGACATCGACCTCGCCGACCTCGACAACGACGGCTACGTGATCCGGTTTCCCGACGCGCGCAGCATCGTCATCCTCGGCCCGACTCCGTGGGGCACGGAGTTCGGCGTCTACGAGTTCCTCGAGCGCTATGTCGGCGTGCGCTGGCTTCTTCCCGGCCCGGACGGCGCCGACGTGCTGAAGCGTGCCACTATCGATGTCCCCACGGAGCCCGTCCGCGACGAGCCCGCCTTCTTCTCCCGCCTCTTCAGCGGCCTCCGCGGCTCTGCCTGGACGACGTGGGCGCGCCGCAACCGCATGCACGGCCGCGTCAGCTTCCATCACAACCTCCTCCGCCTCTTCCCGCCCGAGACCTACACCAAGACACACCCGGAGTTCTTTCCCATCCAGAAGGGCAAGCGCTTCCTTCCCCCGACCAACGATACCCACCACTGGCAGCCATGCTTCACCGCGCCGGGCGTGGTTGACGAGGCCATCAAGAACATCGTCAAGTACTTCGACGAGAACCCGGACATCCAGTCATATTCCCTGGGCGTCAACGACTCCAGCGGCCACTGCGACTGCGACAACTGCCGCGCGCGCGATCCGGGAGTGAAGAACTTCATCGGCCGCGACCACCTGTCGGACCGCTACTTCGAGTGGGCCAACGCCGTCGTCGAGGGCGTCCTGAAGCGCCATCCCGGCAAGTTCTTCGGCTGCCTCGCCTACAGCGAGATCGCTCAGCCGCCCGACCGGGTCAAGGTCCACGAGCGCATCATCCCCTACATGACCTACGATCGCATGAAGTGGGTCCATCCCGACATCCGCGCCCCCGGCGAAGACACGACCCGAGCCTGGCACGCGGCCAGCCCCACCGTCGGCTGGTACGATTACATCTACGGCGCCGCCTATTGCGTCCCGCGCGTCTGGTTCCACCACATGGCCGACTACTACCGCTTCGGCCACGCGAACGGCGTCCGCGCCGCGTATGCCGAGGCCTACCCCAACGTCGGCGAGGGCCCGAAGCTCTACGTCTCCCTCAAGCTCCAGTGGGACCCGCACCGCGACGTGGACGCGCTGCTCGATGAGTGGTACGGGCGCTGTGTCGGTCCCGAGGCCGCTTCCGACCTCAAGGCGTACTACGCCCACTGGGAGGACTTCTGGACCCGCCGCATTCTGGATTCCGCGTGGTTCACTGAGGGCGGACAGTACCTGCGCTTCCACAACCCCGGCTATCTGGCCGACGTTGCGCCGGACGAGGCCGCCCGGGGCCGCCGCCTCCTGGAGTCGGCGGTGGAGAAGGCGCAGACGGACCAACAGCGCGCCCGGGCCCAGCTCCTGCTGCGCGCTTTCGAGTACTACGAGGCCTCCATCCTCGCCTATCCCCGCGACCCGGGCGGCGAGCCGGTGGACTCAGAGCGGGCGGCCCTCCAGGTCATCGCGGATGCCGTCGTCGCGCTGGAGATGAACGGCAAGCGCCGTCGGCTGCAGCTCGACGAGTTCGCCGGCCACCCGGTCCTCGTCCACGGCACCACCATGGAGCGCCGCCCGTCCCTCGCCGGCCAGGGCTGGGGGGCCGGGCGGCTGTGGCAGGCCTACGACTGGGCGAGTCGGAGCGAGACCGTGCGCGCTCGCCTCACCGAGGTCGCCCGCACGGCCGAGGATCAGACCGTCCGCGATCACGTCCGCACGATGCTCGCCGTCGCCGATGGCACGGGCGCTGGCCTCGCCCCCAATCCCTCCTTCGAGGACGGCGAGGCCGCCACGCCGGAGCACTGGAGCTTCTGGGTCAAGTACGGGATCGGCTCCATGAAGAAGACCACCGAGCTCGCCCACACGGGCCGCCTCAGCATCCTCTGCGACGGCATGTCCCGCGGCGGCCCGCACCAGACTGTTCCCTTCGAGCCCGGCCGCTACGCCGCCGTCTGCTTCCTGTACGCTCCTCCGGGGCAGGACAGCGCTGGCACCGCGAAGCTCTCCATCACCCCCCGCGACGCCGCGCACAGCAACCTCCCCGCGACGAACACCATGGTCAGGCCCATCTCCGGCCGCTGGCAGGCGGTGGCCACGGCGGGCCAGATCCCGGCGCAGCTCAACGGCAAAGACGTCGCCGAGCTCATGATCATCGTCACCGTGGACGGCTTCGAGCCCGGCGAGAAGCTCTACATCGACGACGTGACCCTGTTCCGGCTCGATGACATCTGAGTGCCCCGCCCGTCTTGGTCGTTGCTGACCACCAACCACTACCCACTAACCACTGCCTTCCTCACTCCCGCAGCGGCAGCGGCAGGAAGTCATAGTCCACTATCATCTTCTCCTGCAGCGCCTCCCTCAGCTCCCGCTCGACCTCAGCCAGCTCGGGCCGCCCGGCCAGGTTCTCCAGCTCGCCGGGATCGTTCTCCAGATCGAACAGCTCGCAGATTGGCCTCGGGTGCGTGAAGTACGCCCGCTCGAAGGCCGCATCGAGCGTCCCCGCCTCGTGCGCCGCGAGGATCTCCTGCCATCCAGGGTCGTTCGCACTGTCCACCGGCGCGTACTGCTGATACGGCGTGCAGTTGTAGATGAGCTTGTAGCGCTCCGACCGCACGCTCCGCGACAGGTCGAACCCGTTGGCCTTCGTGGTCTCGCTCATGGTCGCGTTCCCGTGCACCCCGCGCTCGCCGAAGATGTACCTGCGCCCCGCGAAGCCCTCCCCGCGCAGCAGCTTCAGGACGCTCTGCCCGGTCATCTCCTCCGGCACCCCGACCCCGGCCGCCTCCAGCAGCGTGGGCGCGACGTCCTCGCTGGCGACAAGCTCACTGGCCGCCGACCCGGCTTCGATCGCTCCCGGCCAGCGCATCAGCAGCGGCACGTGCAGCCCCGGCTCATACAGCGATCCCTTCCCGTGCGGGAACGCGTACCCGTTGTCTCCCATGAACATCACAATCGTGTCATCACTGAGGCCCCGCTCCGCCAGCACGTCCAGCACCCACTGGAACTCCTCGTCCATCCGCGAGACCTCGCCGTAGTACCGCGCCAGGTCCGCCCGCACGCCGGGCAGGTCGGGCAGGTACGGCGGCAGCTCGAGCGCCTCCGGATCGTGCGGCTCCGGGATGGCGTCCGCGTCCCACGGGTGGTGCGGATCGTTGAAGCTCAACCACAGGAAGAACGGCGACCCCTCCGGTACGCCGTCGAGGAACTCGTTCGTCTTCGCCGGCGTCTCGTCTCGCGGCGATCCTCGATCGAGCCAATCAACCCGCCCGTCCCACGTCCGCAGCCCGTGCCGCTCGATGATCTGTCCGGTCAACTCCCCCGGCCGCCCCGGACCGTCCAGGTGGAAGTTCCGCCGCCCGGCCCCGCAGTGGTACCCCTCCGCCCGGAGCAGCTCCGGCAAAGTGACCACATCCGGCGGCAGCGGCGAGTTGAACCGGGCCATCCGCACCGCCGACGGCCTGCGCCCGGTCATCAGCGACGCCCGCGCCGGCACGCACTGCGGCGCGACCATGAACCCCCGGTCAAACCGCATCCCCTCGCCCGCGAACCGATCCAGGTTCGGCGTCTTGATCACCGGATCCCCATAGCACCCCAGGTGCGGCACACTGTGGTCGTCGGACAGCATGATAACGACATTCGGTCGAGACTCTGGCATACTGACCCTCCAATGGGGGAGAGACCTCGCCCTCCCGTGCCGCTGCTGTTCATGCCCCGATGCCGAAGCCCCGCCGCTCACCGCGCGCCCATGCACACCACATGGCCGTCCTGCGTGGACAGATACACCCGACCGTCCGCCACCGCCATCCCGTCGAACACGGGCGGACTGTCGAGTTCATGCTCGGCCAGCCTCGTGCCGTCGCTGGTGGAGACAAGCCACAGCTTGGCCCCCTTGCGGCCCTCGAAGGCGCCCAGCGGATCGTCCGGATCGACCACGTCCGGCGGCCCGGCAGCCACCAGCGTCTCACCGGCGAGCGCCATGGCCGTCACGCGCACCGGCACTCGCGTCTCCCACTGCCGATCCGCCGCCTTGCCTGATCCACCGCGGCGCCGCCATCCGGCAGCGAACAGCATGTATCCCTCGCCGCCGGGACGGAAGAAGACGTTGCGGCTCGTCTTGGAGTATGCGGCGATGCCGTACGCCATCTGGTCATCGAACACGAGCAGCTGAGCGGACCTGACCTGCCCAATGGCCCACTGGGTGCGGTTGAACCACGTGTCGTCGCGGAAGCCTCCCGTGGCGACGAGGTGGG
>JASFTE010000339.1:0-5739 GCA_050114035.1 Armatimonadota bacterium
CGAGATCGTGGCACAGCCGCACGAGGTCGCACATGTAGGATACGGTGCGGCGGCGCACATCGTCATCCGGCGTCGTGAGGTGCAGGCCCTTGGGCGAGACCAGCAGCCAATGCAGCCCCACGATGTCGAGCCCGTGTCGCTCGCCGAGGCCGACGATGCGGGAGCGCTCCTGGGCGGAGATGTGGCGCACATCATCGGCAATGGTGAACGGCGCGATCTCGATGCCGTCGTACCCGCACTCCGCCGCCAGGCGGAACTGCTCCTCGGGGGGATGGTCCTGGAAGATCTCGTTGCAGATGGCGTATGGCATTGTGTGCCTCTCTCCTTCACCCATGGTGGAGTGGAGCGAACGTGTCGCATCGGTAAGGCGGCTCGGCGGCCGTGGGCGCGGTGATGACTTCCTCAGGTACGCGCGAAAACCTGCAGAAATGGGGTAGAGGAGAGGGCAATGCGGGGCGGGGCAGGCCGGGGCGAGGTTTCAGCGTGCCACATGCCGTGGAGCCGTCACGACGCCGGGAACGAGGGCCGGGCTGCCCGGATGTGGCGCAGCCGACGCGGGCGCGGGGGCCATCGGGCCGGACATGGCCTGCTGCGCCTCGCGCATACCGTCGTCGGCCGCGACCGTCCAGATGCTGTCGGGGTTGGACATCTTGAACTCGTAGAAGAGCTGGCAGGCCTCCGCCGGACGCTGGAGGCGATGCAGCGATATCTGGGCCATCTTCAGGAGCGCCATGGCGGCCTCGGGCGGTGGCGGGTCCATCCGGCGGATCTCCGCCAACTCCTGATACGCCTGTGCCACCTCGCCGGCGGCCTCCCGGGCGCAGGCGATCTGGTACCGGAGCCGCGGCGGGGCGACGTGCCGCGGGAAGCTGCCCCGGAGCTCCTTGTACAGCAACAGCGCCTGAGCGGGCTCGGCGCGCTTGCACAGCAGGCCGATGGCCTCCTCGTAGTGGGCAACCGACCGCTCCTGGTCAGCCAGCACGCAGTAGGCCGCCGCCAGGCCCGAGTGCGCCTCGACGTCGGTGGGGTCCTGCCCTACGAGCTCGGCGTATCGCTCGACGGCTCCGTGCCAGTCGCCGATGCGGAGGGCCTCCGCCGCGGTGTCCGCCAGGTGGTCGCTGACGCCTTCGGACTCCAGCCGCAGCACCAGCGCCATGGCCATGCCGAAGAAGAACCCGCCGATGTGCGCCCAGTTCGCGACGCCGCCGCTGGCGTTCAGGCTCATGAGGCCGCCGGCCACCTCTCCGGCGAACCACAGGCCGAGTGCCACGCCGGAGGCAACGGAGAACGTGGTGGGACGCAGGAGAATGAAGGTGAACACCTTGATCCGCGTCCGGAAGAAGCGGACGGCGAACAGCCCGAGTACGCCGGCGATGCAGCCGGATGCTCCGATGGCGGGCATCGTCAGCGCCTCTTTGGCGAAAATGAACCCCATGAGCGTGTGCAACACAATCGCCGCGAAGCCGCTGGAGAAGTACAGCACTGCATAGAGCTTGCTGCCGAGGACGTCCTCGAGGTGCCGGCCGAAGACCCACAGGAGCACCATGTTGCTGGCCAGATGGATGATGCCGGCGTGGAGGAACATGCTCGTCAGGAGCGTGTGGAACTGCAGTCGGTCGGGGACGAAACCGAGGGTCTGGAAGGCGCGAATCGTCGTCTGCCGCCCGAGGCAAGACAGGACAACGAAGACGGCCAGGTTGAGTCCGACCAGGATGTAGGTCAGATACGGCGTGCGCTGTGGCTGGCGTTCCGTGCTCCACGGAATCAGCATACAAGGACCCTCCCACGGCACCCTCTCGTCGCTCGTTCGGCGGCGACGCCGCAGCCGGTGAGGCCTCCCTTGATTCGTTCACATGTTCCTTACCGCATCGTTACTCAAATCGTCCCCCCTTTTTCGGCGAGCGGCGGGTTCACGTACCCATCACCCGTATGGCGACCACGGTGCCGTCGGCCATCGCCGCCAGCACCTCCGCCTCCGCGTCGGTGTCCGGATCCACCGCCTCGATCTCAACGATTCGGCCCGAGCCGACGAACCCGCCGACCAGGGACCCGTCCGCCGCATAGAACCTGACGGACCCGTCCGCCGTGGCGACGGCCAGGAGCGGCGGACCGGCCTTGCGCTGCACGAAGGCCATGTCCGTGGGCGCTGCGCCCGTGTCCTGGCTCCAGCGCGGCTTCCCCGCAGCATCGAGGACGTGCACGTACGACACGTCCAGCCCAACCGCGACGGCTGCCGAATCGCCGAACCGCGGGTGCCCCGCCATTGCGGTCACGCCGCATCCAGAGGCGAAGGCCTTCTCCTGCCGCAGGCCATTCTCGCCCGGCCGCAAGTAGTAGACGTTGCCGCGATTGGTGCCACATGCCAGCTCCGGCGCGCCCTCGGCGCCGCCCACCTCGGTGACGTCGCGGATGTGCGAGGGCCAGCCGTCAGTGCTGCCGCGCTCGGATGTGCCATCCAGAGAGAACTGGTGCCAGTACCCGAAGCTCCCGGACGCCGGGAAGCTCAGCACCTCGAGGCGCCCATCGCCGTCCACATCCCGCGTGACGAAGCCGCTGTACGTCACGTGCGGGTCGTGACACTCGAACTTGAGCCGCTCCTTGCCATCCGCATCGAGCATGTGCAGGTGGATGTTGTTGGCGCCGATCAGCACCTCGCACCGGCCGTCGCCGTCCAGATCAGCCACGTGCACGTAGCGGGCCTCGCCCCTCTTGCCGCTGCGCTTCGGATATGGTGGGCACTCGAATCGCCACAGCACGTTGCCATCCGCCGCGACGGCATACACCGTCGTGTCGTCCGACGCGAACACCGCCGCCTCGCCCGGGCCGAGGTGCCCAGCCCCCACGTCATTCATGGGGCCGTCGGCGGCGACTCGCCAGCGCTCCTGTCCCGCTGCATCAAGCGCGATCCCGGCTCCGTCGGCCACCCCGAGCAGCACGTCCGGCCTGCCGTCGCCGGCCAGGTCATGTACCGCCAGCGCGCGCACGGGCGAGCCGGCATCGAAGGTCCACAGTGTCTTCACGTTCGGCGACGACGCACGCGCCGGCCCTCCCTCAGGGACCTTCGCGCGGGCACGCTCGGCGAGGGCCCGGGCCTGCGTGAGAGCGTCGGCGAAGGCCCCGGCCGCCAACTGGATCTTGCCCGGGCGAGCCGCCGCGCCGCCCGCTGTATCCACGCGCAGGGAGACGGGCGCCTCGCTGGCGAGGGCTTCACTGCCGCCGACTCGCAGCAGTCGGCCGTTGGCCAGGGCGCATCCGTCCTCCCAGATGGCGAACAGATCGGCCTGCACCTCAACGTTGCCGATCTTCCGCCCGGCCTCTGCGAAGCCCACGATGGCCTCCATGTCGCCATCGATGAAGGCGGTCTCGTGGTCGAGCTTGACGAAGTCGAAGCGATGCGGCTGCTCGGCGTTCGTGGCGTAGAACAGATTCGCGAAGGTGAACGCATCTCCGGGCGAGAGCTCGGCGCGGGCATCCTGTGCGTAGACGTTGACCACCGGCTTGGCGTACGGATACCGACCGGCCCACCGCCCGGCGAAGCCCTCGCCCGCGGCCTCGACCGTTGCCTGGGTGTCACTGCCATGCACGATGTGGAACGCGTCCTGCCGCTCGGGCGTCTGCGCATCCTGCCGCGTGACGAACCGATGCGCGCCGGGGGCCGCCGTCCCGAGGGTCCGCCACAGGCACCGGAGGCTGTAGCGGCCCTGTCGCGTCGCCCGCATTCGGTCCAGCACCACGAAGCACTGCTCTTTGAGCCAGACGACGTTCCGCTCCCAGTCCACCCCACTGTGGTCGGGCAGCGTCGTCCGGGTGAGGCCCACCGTCCCGAGATCGGCCGCCACATCCAGCCGCGCGCACGCCGGCATCGGCTCGGCGATCCCGTTGCGCGCGACCTTCACGCCGTTGTGGTCGCTGAGGAAGGGGCCCTCGGTGTAGGAATCGTCCACGAGCCAGACGCGGTCGTTGTCCGTGAAGCGGCTGAGGCAGTTGGCGTCCTCGTGGCCGTGGGAGCCGGCAGCGATGCCGTCGAGCAGCAGGTACTGCTTGTCGGGATCGAAGGCGGTGCGGAAGGAGATCTTGTCGAATGCCTGGTCCCGCGGCACGTTGAATCGGAGCTTCTCGGCCTGCCGCTGGCTGTAGAAGCTGTAGAACTCCCGGTTCACGCGCGCCACGCGCACGCCTTCCAGGTCGGTGGGGCGCTGCGCCTCGAGGTATCCGTCCATCCAGAAGGGTGGCTCGCCGCCCCAGGCGCTCTTCTCACGCGGCCGCTCCCGCAGGCGACCGTCGAGGATGTACTGGTAGCGACCGTCCTGGTAGTACCACGCGCCCACGCGCAGGGCGATCCCGGGGAAGCAGTTCACGTCCCAGCAGTCGCCGTGGCCGGAGCTCGAGAAGCGGTTGTCAATGGACATGCAGACCCGGTCCAGGAACCGCCGGCCCGTGCCGCTCGGCAGGAACCGATACCCCGGCTCGCCGTACGCGAAGGGGATGAGGGACTTGAGCGACGTGGCGCCCTCGTAGTTGCCGGATTCGTCCTGCCCCTTGTCCTGCAGCTCCTGGCTCGCGAAGCAGAAGCGCGCCTTCCGCAGCCAGTCGTCGGCGTCAGGCAGGCCGTAGTAGCCGCTGAAGTACAGCCCGCCGTAGTAGGCATCGAGCGCCGCCAGCATGTGGTGGTTGTGCCGCACGGACGAGTAGTTGAGCGAGCCGACGAACATGCTGTTGTTGACGCCCTCTGTGGAGCGCAGCACGTACAGCAGGTAGTTGGTCACCTCGAGCCGATCCTCGTCGGCAAGGGCCGGGCACTCCTCGAGCACGTCCCAGGCGCGGATGGTCTTCCACAGCTCCATGTGCGTGTCGTGCCCGAGGTCAGGCCGGCGCTTGTGCTCCATGAGGTACGTCAGGAATACCTCGGCCCACCCCGGATCTCCCGTGTACTGGTACGCAATGCCGTATCGCGCGCTGCCGCTCATGAGCTGACGCTGGGCGCGCCGCCCGAGCGAGTTGCGCGCGTATTCGGCGTTCGGCGAGCCGAAGGTCGCGGCCACGTCGGGATGCATGTTGACGTTGACCGTATGACCGAGGACGATGTCCGGGCCCGCCTTCAGGCCCCGCAGGAACGCGTCCACGGCATCCCGCGTCCCCCGCTCATCGCTCCCGGCGAGCACGACGACGTTCGCGCCGGTCGCCCACGGGTCGTGCACCGTCCGGATGACGTAGCCGCCCTCGCCCGGGTACCAGCCATCCTCGCGCGTGTACCAGAGGCAGTAGAGTCGTTCGGCCAGCTTGTTCTGCATGAGGTTGCCGACGGCGATGGCGGTTGTGTTCTGGTAGTCGCCCACCATGAGGTCGACATCGTCCACTATGGGAAGTGTCGCCCCGGAGGCCTTCCGGATCTCCGCCTGCAGCCTCTCGGCCAGGGCGCGCATCGCCGGCGCATCCGATGCCACGATACTCGCGCGGTGCTCGCCGCCCTCGACGAGCACCGTGTCCAGGCGCAGGTCCTTCACCTGCGCCGGCCCATCGTGCGTTCGCCAGAAGATCCGGTCCAGCACCAGTTCGCCCTCGTGCCCCGGCGCTCTGGCAATCGCCAGCCGGTGCTCGCCGGCCCTGTCGACGTGGAAGTACGCGATGCGACCGTGCACCTCGACGCCGTGGCGATGCAGATCGGCGATCTGGGTCTGCCTGTTGAGCGACACCCGGATGCGCCGCGGCGCGAGATCATCGGCGTCGGCTTCGCCGAGT
>JASFTE010000340.1:0-5731 GCA_050114035.1 Armatimonadota bacterium
CCCGATCTGCCGCGCCGTAGTAGATCAGGAGCTCCCGCCCCTCCTCCCACACCGCCGCCGTCGGGAACACGACGTTGGGGATGATGCCGACTCTCTCCCACTCCAGCTCGGGCTCCAGCAGCGGCTCCCTCGTGCGGGCCAGGACCTTCATCGGATCATGGAGATCGAGCAGCGCCGCGCCCATCTGGTAGACGTGCCGGCCGTCCACGCCATGGTAGATCACCAGCCATCCCGCCTCTGTCTTGATGGGCGGGGGCCCGGCGCCGATCTTCTGTTCCTCCCACGGGGCGCCGTCCTGCGGGCCCATGAGCAGGTACTGGTCGCCGCTCCCGTAGTCCCAGGTCCTCAGGTCCTCGGAGAACGCCAGCCACATGGACGGTTTGTCGGCCCCGTAGCCCGGGCCCGTCCAGGCCGAGGGACGATGCAGCATCACGTACTGCCCGTTGATCTTCTCGGGGAACAGCACGCCGTCCCGGTCGTCGAGTCCCTCCGGCGTGAGCACGCCCTCGGCGGCGAAGCTGCGCAGGTCCTTCGACCGCAGCAGCCCCGTGTAGCTGGCGCCCAGCGGCGGGATGCCGGGCCGAGCGATGTACGGATCCTCCCGCGCCCGGGCGAAGAAGTCCATCGCCTCGTACACCGGCCCCGGCTTCTTCGCCACCGCCGCGTACGTGATGAGGTACTCGTCCCCGTCCCTCGTGATGCGCGCATCCTCGACGCCGCCGACCTCATAGTCCAACCGCGGCTCGTAGACGGGCTGCTCTTCGGCCCGCTCGAAGTGCCGCCCGTCCTCACTGATCGCCAGGCCGAACCGCGACACATACTCCCGCAGGTCGCTCACGGCCCGGTAGATCATGTGGACGGTGCCGTCCACGAGGATCGCGCCGGGATTGAACGTGCTCACCGCATCCCACTCGCCCTCCCGCGGCTCGAGCACGGGCCGGTTGCCGTGGCGCTGGACAATGCCTGCGGACATTCGTGAGTCGCCCTCTCCGGACTTACATGGTGCGGTGCTCCTTCCCTCTCCCTCGACTCCTCCCTCCCAACCGAGGATTCCGCGCCCCCCTGTCAAACCTACCGCGAGCGCGGTCGTTCACCCGCCGGGAGGGACATCCATGATCTGGGGCTATGCCACTCCATGGTTCGGAGAGTTCATTGGCGACGCGGACGATCAACTGATGGCCAGGCTGCAGTTTCTCGTGGACCACGATCTTCGGGCCACGCACATCGGCATGCAGGAGATCGCAGCGATGGACGAGGCGCGCCGGCAGGAGGTGGGCGAGTTCCTTGAGGCCAACGAGCTGTACCTCGTGCCCACGGTGTGGTTCGACTACCTCGACGGGGACGCCGATGCCCTCCGGCGCAACACGGAGCAGGCGATCGCCATCATCGAGGAGTCCGCCGAGCTGCTTCGCTGTCCAATCATAACCACGGGCGTCGGGCGGTACCATCGGTTTATGCGGGAGCCATCCTTCGCCGAGCAGATGGCGCGGCTGCCGGCGGCGCTGGCCCCCCTCGCCCAGGCCTGCCACGACCTCGGGCGCCCGCTGGGCATCGAGAACCACGGCGACTACTACTGCAGCGACCTGGTGGAGCTGTGCGAGCAGACGCCGCATCTGCGCATCTTCCTGGACACGGGCAACACGTATCTCATCGGCGAGCAGTCGCTGCCGGGCATCCGCGCCGCAGCTCCGCTGACCATCGGGACGCACTTCAAGGACCACCACGTGCAGCCCCGGAAGGAGGCCCGGCCGCTCCACTTCGAGATCGCCGGCGCCGTCATCGGCGAGGGCGACGTCGGGCTCGCGGAGGCCTACCGGATCCTGTGCGACAACGCTCCCGACCCCGACGGCCTGGTCATGCTCCTGGAGATGATCCCGCCGGAGGGCATGGATCCGGTCGCCTGTCTGGATCGGTCGCTCGCCTTCGTCCGCGGCCTCGAGGAGGGCGCCGCATGGGCACGAGCTCGGCCGAAGGAGCTCTGAAGACGGTCATCGTCGGCTGCGGCGGCATCGCGCGCTGGCACGCGCGCGCCATGCTGCAGCTCGCGGCCTACGACCTGGCCGGCGTCTGCGATATAAACGAGGAGGCGGCTCGCGGGCTCGCCCAGGAGTGCGACGTCGAGGGCGTGTACACCGACTATGCCGCGATGCTTGCCGAGGAGCGCCCGGACGTCGTGACCATCGCCACGCCCAACGACCTCCATGCGAGTATGGCCATCCAGGCCGCCGAGGCCGGCGCGCGCGGCGTGTACTGTGAGAAGCCCATGGCCACGTGCCTGGCGGACGGACAGGCGGCTGTCTGCGCGTGCAAGTCCCACGGCGCCGCGCTGGCCGTCAACCACCAGCGGCGGATGTCGCCGCCCATCCTGAGGATGCGGGAGTTCATCGCCGACGGGGCCATCGGCGACGTCCACCTATACCGCGGGAGCTGCGCCGGCGATCTGCTCAGCGACGCGACGCACCTGGTGGACACCATCCGCTCGCTCGCCGGCGATGCGCCCATCCGCTGGGTGTTCGGCCAGATCCACCGCACGCCGGGCGAGGATGTGCCGCGCCGACCGGGCAGTGTGCAGTTGGCCTCCGCCGGCTTCCGCTACGGCCACCCGGTCGAGACCGGCGCGGTAGGCGTCTGGGAGTTCGAGGACGGGGTCCGCGCCGAGGTCCTCTGCGGCGCCCTCAGGCTCCCGGAGCGCAGCTACGGGGACTACGAGGTGTTCGGAACGCAGGGCAGGCTCTGGCGCGCGGGCGATCAGGCCGATCCGCCCCTGCTGATGCAGAGCGCCGAGAGCGCCGACTGGCGTTCCGTTGACGTGGGCGACGTGGAGGCTATCCACCGCGTCACGGCATGCGACGCCTACCGCCAGTTCGCCGCGATGGTGCGGGACGGCGCCGAGCACCCGCTGTCGGGCGATTCCGCCCTGGCCGACCTCGAGGTCATCATGGCCATCTACGAGTCCGCCCGGCTGCGGGCCAGAATGGACCTGCCGCTCGACCAGCCCCGCTTCCCGCTCGAGATCATGATCGAGGATGGCGAGCTCTAGCCGGAGAGGGAAACATGTCGCGACCGCCGAAGCCCCCGGCCAACGCCGAGCAAGGAAGGACAGATAGATGAACATCATCCTCGCCATCATCGACACGCTGCGCTACGACCACATCGGCGCCAACGGGAACGACTGGGTCAAGACGCCCCACATGGACCGGTTTACGGCGGAGTCGTGGGCCTTCGACTTCAGCTTCGCGGCGAGCTACCCGACGATCCCGCACCGCACGGACGTCATCACCGGCCGCTACGGCGCCCCGTTCCACGCCTGGAAGCCGCTCGATGTGGACAAGCCGACCATCCCCCGCGCGCTCGCCGAGCACGGCTATTGCACCCAGCTCATCCACGATACGCCGCACCTGGTCAACGGCGGGCACCGGTTCGACTACCCGTTCCACGCCTGGACGTTCGTCCGGGGCGCCGAGGTGGATCGGCCCTGGATCGACGACTCCTCCGAGTGGCTCGGCAACTGGTTCAGGGATCCCCTGTTCGACGACTATGACGATGACCTGTGGCCCGGCGGCACGAACTTCTGGACGTACGGGCGCGCCAACCGCGGGCGCGAGCGCGACGAGGACTGGAACTGCGCGAAGCTGTTCGTGACGGGCTGCGAGTTCCTGAGGGACAACGCCTCGCGCGAGAACTTCTTCCTGTGGCTCGACTGCTTCGATCCGCACGAGCCATGGGACGCCCCGCCCGAGTTCGTCAAGCTGTATGACGACGATGCCGACTACGACGGCCGCATCGACCCCCGCACCTTCGCCGGCGCCGTCCGGAACGATCCCGATCTCAGCGAGGAGAGGCGCAGGCGGCTGCAGATCTACTACGCGGCCAAGGTGAGCTGGGTTGACCGCTGGTTCGGGGAGCTGCTCGACACGCTGGAGAGCACCGGCCTCGCGGATAGCACCGCCGTCATCCTCACCGCCGACCACGGCACGAACTGCGGCGAGCGCGGCCGGTTCGGCAAGGGCTTCCCCGTGCGCGAGCAGGAGGGCCGCACGCCCTTCGTCGTGCGCGTCCCCGACGGCGGGAGTGGGCGGAGCGACGCCATCGTGGCGCCCCAGGACGTATTCGCCACGGTCATGGGCATCGCCGGGCTGGAAACGCCCGAGAGTATCGAATCCCACAACGTCCTGAGAATTGCCCAGGAAGGCTCTGGCGGCCCCCGGGGCGTGGCGCTCGCCGGACGCGGAGTGGCCCAGGGCGCCCGCAACCGCCCCCGGGGCGACATCCTGTACACGGTCTTCGACAGCGAGTGGTACCTGGAGCACGGCGTCAAGCCCGAGGACAGCCGCCTCACCCGCTATGGCTCACTGGAGGACGTGGCCGAGGACAACCCGGGCGTGGTCCAGGAGCTCCGGGCGGCCGGCATCGAGGAGATGGCGCGGCGGGGCACCAGCCCGCGCCTCATCGAGTGGCTGAGGAGCGGCGGGGAGGGCGAGCTCGATGTGGAGTGGCTCTACAGCGACGCCCACCCGGCCCCATCCGGCTGGCAGTCGTACTTCCAGAACCTCTACAACAACCCGTAGCCCCGGCTCTCTGGGCCGGCGCCGGCCCAATCCATGGCCGCGCTTGAGCTCCGCGATGCTCGGAGGCATCCGGAACGATATGCGCACCTGGTGGCGCGCGTGTGGGCCTACAGCGACTACTTCACGAAGCTGGGCGGCGAGCTCCAGGAGTATCTCATCCAGCGGACACGGCAGACCGTCGGTTAGTGTGGCGGCCCCCCCTCGGCCCAACTCCGGGGAGCCCGGGGTCTTCTACATCTCCTTGATCCAGATGTTGCGGAACTGGATGAGCGCCGAGGCGGGCGACCACGTCTCGGTCTTCTCGTTGTAACCGCCATGGTGCTGGAGCACGATGTGCCCGCGCGGAGGCAGGCCGGGCATGTGGGAATTGTCGAGCACCTTCTTCTTGTTGAGCACAATCGTGATGTACTCGCCCTTCATCGTGATCCGCATGGTGTTCCACTTGCCCACCGGCTTGTCCGCCTTCTCCCTGGGGAGTGCGCCGGCACGGACCGCCGCGTCCTCGCTCCTGTGGTAGGACCAGAGCTGCCCGGAGCCACAGGGCCAGCACCACAGGTTCACCTGCGACTTGCCGGTGCCCCGCACGAAGATTCCGGAGTCCGCGTTGGCGATGGGCTGCGTCATCGGCTTGCCGTTCTCGTCGGTCTTCTGTGTGCCGTCGGGGTTGAACAGCTTGGCGTTGTAGGGCGGGCCCTCGGTTCGCTTGAAGCGCCACTCGATGTGGAGCTCGTAGTCCCCGAACTCCTTCTCGCTCGTCAGATTCCCGCCCTTGGCCTCGTAGTCGATCACGCCGTCAACGACCTGCCACGTGTGCTCCTTCTCGGGCGTCACCCATCCTGTCAGATCCTCGCCGTTGAACAGGCTCACCCACCCCTCGCCCTCCGGCTGGGGCTGTGCGTAGCAGATGCCCGCGAGGCAGCTCAGTGCTATCACAACGGTCCAGGCCACAATCGCCTGTGTCACGCGTCTGCGCTTCATCTCATCTTCTCCTTCGGCGGCTGTGTTCTGCGACCTTGCGCATCGGGTGTTCCACGCGCGCGGCCGGGACGCTTGAGGCGTTGGATGGTGTCGCGGTTGACCTGTATTCTCTGGCCTCGCAGGTGCGCCAGTCCACGTTGCACGACTGACGTCGCCGGCAGCTCAGGGCAGCCGCCGCCACGTTG
>JASFTE010000341.1:0-5730 GCA_050114035.1 Armatimonadota bacterium
GCCGGCGGAGAACGTGGTCGCGATGTACGGGGCTGCGCGGGAGGCCAGCACAGCTTGACCAGCAAGCTGTGCCACACGGCAGATCGAGGAGAAGCGACATGACATCGCGAGAACGGGTCTCGATGGTGCTGAATCATGAGGAGCCGGATCGGGTGCCGGTGCACGATGGCCCGTGGGGGCACACGGTGGCCCGCTGGCACAGGGAGGGGCTGCCGGAGGATCAGTCGCCGGCGGCGTACTTCGGGTATGAGATCACGAACCAGGGCGCCGATCTGAGCCTGCGGCTCCCGGAGGAGACGATCGAGGAGACCGACACGTACCGGATCGCCAGGGACAGCAACGGGGCGGTGCGGCGCCGGTTCAAGGACCACGAATCGACGCCGGAGTGCATTGACTTCACCGTGACGAGCCGGGAGATCTGGGAGGAGCACAAGCCGCGGATGGCCTGGAACGACTCGCGGGTGGATTGGGACAATGCGCTGGCGAGCAACCAGGCGCTGCGCGAGGGTGACAAGTTCGTCTGTTACAGCGGCGCCTTCGGGTACGACAGGACGCAGGGGGTCGTGGGCTCGGAGCGGCTGCTGATGGCGATGGCGGAGGACCCGGGGTGGGTCAAGGACATGTTCGATACGGTCGTGGACATACTCATCGCCGGGTGCGAGGCGATGACGTCGCGGGGATTCGAGTTCGACGGGGCGTTCGTGTTCAACGATATGGGGTACCGCAACGGGACGCTGTTCTCGCCGGCGGCGTACCGCGCGACGGAGTTCCCGTCGCAGAAGCGGATGTGCGACTACTTCAAGAGCAAGGGGCTGCCGGTGATCCTGCACACGTGCGGGAACGTGCTGGAGTTCGTGCCGATGCTCATCGAGGCGGGCTTCACGTGCATACAGCCGCTCGAGGTGAAGGCCGGGATGGATCTGGTGGAGCTGAAGGAGAGCTTCGGCCATCAGGTGTGCTTCATGGGTGGCATCGACGTGCGGGCGATGGCGGACCCCGATCCGGCTGTGATCGAGGAGGAGATCCGCACCAAGATACCCGTGGCGAAGCGGGGCGGCGGGTACATCTACCACTCGGACCATTCGGTCCCGAGCAATGTGAGCTTCGGACAGTATTGCCGCACGATGGAGTTGGTGGCGGAGTATGGGAGCTACTGAGTCTCTCTAACTCCAGCCGTGTTCGTAGCCGGCCTCGTACATGGCGACGATGTTCTCGGGCGGGCTGATGGGCTGGATGTTGTGGCAGGGGGCGATGATGTAGCCGCCGCCGTCGCCGAGGATGCGGACGTTGTCGATCACCTCCTGGCGCACCTCGTCCTCGGAGCCGAAGGCCAGCGTGTACTGGTTGTCCACGGCGCCGTGGAAGATGATCCGGTCGCCGAAGTCGCGCTTGAGGCCCTCGCGCTCCATTCCCCGGCAGCGCCACTGAATGGGATTCAGCACGTCTATGCCGGCGTCAATGAGGTCTGGAATGACCTCGCGGACGGCGCCGTCGGTGTGGTGGAAGACGAAGGCGCCCGCCTGGTGGGCCAGGTCCATGATGCGCGTCATGCGGGGGAGCAGGAACTCGCGGATGTGCTCCGGCGAGCACATGAGGCCCTCCTGGGAGCCGAGGTCCTCGGCCACGTAGGTGATCATCACCTGCCCGTCGGCCTGCTCGTAGATGCGGCGCGTGTTCTCGTAGGCGAGCCCGAAGAGCTTGTCGAGGCAGTAGTGGACGATGCCCGGGTGCTCGACGAGATCGATGAAGGCCTGCGCGTCGCCGCGGAGGTCCTTGTAGGTAAGGAACGGCTCCGAGCCGCCGCCGCGGATCGGGTGAGCCTCGTTGCCCTCGAGCTGCGCCGGGACGCCCGAGTAATCGTACCAGTCGGGGTCGGGCCACGTGTAGTCACGCGCGATCTCCTCCGCGCTCTCGAACTGGGCCAACGGATGGGAGATGCACTCGCGGTACACGCCCGTGCCGTAGTCCACGTGGGTGTAACGGCAGCCGAAAACGTCGGCGTCGCGGGGCACGGGCGGCCCGATGTACGCGGCGCCGACGGTAACCGGGCAGTCGATGTGGAGGCGGTCGTAGAGTGCGCGGGCGTCCTCGCACCCGAGGTGCGCCATGAGCTTCTGCGTGGCCTCGTCGGTGGCCCAGTAGTCCATGGGGACGCGGTCGGGCATCTCGCGGCTCAGCACGGCGAGCCAGCGCTCGCGGGCAGTCATCGTGTCTTTGGGCATGGTGTGTCGCTCCATCAAAGGCGTACGTCAGAGAGCCGATGTGCGCTGCCCGTCAGTTCTCCGGGGGAGCGGAGGCTGCCGCCTCGGCCGCGGATTGGTCGTCGGTGCCGTGGCTCAGCGCAAGGGTCTCAAGCCGGCCGGTCTCCATGTACGCGACACGCTCGGCGATGTTGACGGTGTGATCGGCGACGCGCTCGAGGTATCGCGCCACAAGCAGGAGCGTGGTGGCCTGGGGCACCACCTCCGGTCGCTGCTGCATGAGCTCCTCGATCTCCCGCAGAAGCCTGTACCACATCTTGTCCACCTCGTCGTCCTCTTCCACCACCCGATACACCAGCTCCAGGTCGCGTTTCACCAGCGCCTCGAGCGCACGGTCTAGCATCCCCCGGGCCATCTCGGCCATCTTCGGTATGTCCACAAGCGGCTTGAAGTACTCGGTGGCTGCGAGCTTCATGGCGGCGCGGGCGATGTCCACGGAGTAGTCGCCGATGCGCTCGACGTCGGCGATGACTTTCATGACGGTGCCGATGGTGCGCAGGTCGCGGGACATTGGCTGCTGGAGAGCCAGCAGGCGCATGCAGCGCTGCTCGATCTCCAGGTCCATGTCGTCGGCGACGTCGTCTGCCCGGATGACCTCGCGCGCCAACTCCACGTCCTGCTCGCCCAAGGCGCGCACGGATCTCTCGAGCATGTCTGCGACGAATGTCCCCATCTCGAGCAGCCGCTCCTCCAACTGCTCCAGTTGCTCGTCAAACGCCTGACGGGTACGCCGCATGGCTTGCCACTCCTCTTATCCGAACCGTCCCCGCACGTAATCGTCCGTGCGTTGGTCCTTGGGGCCCTCGAATATCTGTACCGTGTCCCCGTACTCGAGCAATTCGCCCAGCAGGAAGAAGCCCGTGTACTGGGAGACCCGCGATGCCTGGTACATATTGTGGGTGACGATGACGATGGTGTAACTCTCCATCAGCTCCAGCATCAGTTCTTCAATGTGGAAGGTGGCTGTGGGGTCGAGGGCGCTGCAGGGCTCGTCCATCAGCAGCACCTCGGGCTCCACGGCAAGCACGCGGGCAATGCAGAGGCGCTGCTGCTGGCCGCCGGAGAGCTCGAGCGCCGAGTCTCGCAGCTTGTCCTTCACCTCGTCCCACAGGGCGGCGTCGCGCAGGCTCTGCTCGACGACCTCGTCCAGGGTCGCCCGGTGGCGCACGCCGTGCAGCCGCGGGCCGTAGGCGACATTGTCGTGGATGGACATCGGGAAGGGATTGGGAGACTGGAAGACCATCCCCACGCGCTTGCGAAGCTGCGCCACATCCACGGTCCTGTCGTAGATGCTCGTGCCGTCCACGAGGATCTCGCCCTCCACCCGCGCCCCCTCGATGACATCGTTCATCCTGTTGAGGCAGCGAAGGAAGGAGGACTTGCCGCAGCCCGAGGGGCCGATGAGGGCAGTGATGTGGCGGGAGGGGATGGCGATGCTGACGTCCGTGAGGGCCTGGAAGTCGTCGTAGAACATATCCACGCCCCGGGTCTCGATCTTGATATCGCCCTCGGGACGGATGATGGGCTCTGCGGCGTCTGACGCCAACACACTCACCACCTCCGGGCGCGCCGCAGGCGGGCCCGGATGACGATGGCCACCAGATTGAGGCCCAGGACCACGGCCACGAGGACGACGGCGGTGGCCCATTTGGACGACTCGGGCACGTTGGGGACCTCGGTGGTCATGACGAACAACTGGTACGGCAAAGCCAGAATCTCGTCGAACACCGACCGGGGAAACGGATGGGTCAGGGAGAAGAAGGCGGCCGTGAAGAGAATCGGCGCCGTCTCCCCGGCGGCCCGGCTCACGGAGAGAATCAGCCCGGTGATGATGCCGGGGAGCGCGTTGGGCAGGACCACGCGCCGCACGGTCTGCCAGCGGCTGGCGCCCAGCCCCAGGGATGCCTCGCGCAGTCCGCGAGGCACTTGGCGGAGGGCCTCCTCCGAGGCGCTAATCACAAGGGGAAGAACCAGCAGGGCCAGCGTGGCGGCGCCCGCCAGGAGGGAGCGGCCCAAGTGCATCATCATGACGAAGAGCGCCAGGCCAAAGAGCCCGTAGACCACCGAGGGAACGCCGGCCAGGTTTACGATCGCCAGACGGATGAGGCGGACCAGAGGGCCGGCCCGGGCGTACTCACTGAGGTACACGGCGGCCGCGATCCCAAGCGGGGCGGCGATGGCCGCCGTGAGGCCCACCAGGCAGACAGTGCCGACGATGGCCGGCAGGAGCCCCTCGCGCGTTGATGTGACAAGCTCCCACGTGAGCCCCCTGGCGCCGCGGATGAGCATCACCACAACGATGCCGACCACGGGCAGAATGACCACCGCCGCGGCGACCCATAGCAGGAAGAAGGCCACGGACTGCGATGCTCTGGCCTGCAGAACGCGTGCCTGGCTCATCTGCCTGCTCCCGCCGTCCGACGCACCGCCACGTCAGCTATGGTGTTGGTGGCGAAGGTGATGAGAAACAGCATCAGCCCAACGGCGAAGAGGGCGTGGTAGTGCGGGGTGCGATATGCGGTCTCGCCCATCTCTGCTGCGATTGTGGCAGTCATGGTCCGCACGGGGCGGACGAACCCCTGGAGGCCCGCCGGTATCACGGCGGCATTGCCCGTGACCATGAGCACGGTGATGGTCTCTCCGATGGCGCGGCCCAGGCCCAGCAGCACGGCGGCAACGACACCCGAGCGTGCGGCGGGCACGACGACCCGGACGATGGTCTGCCACCGCGTTGCGCCGAGGGCGAGAGAGTTGTCGCGCAGGGCCCGAGGCACGGCCCGGATGGCGTCCTCGGACACGGAGACGATGGTGGGCATGGCCATGAAGGCGAGTATCAACGAGCCGAGGGCGGCGAACTGGCCGATGGGCAGGTTGAGTCTCTCGGCCAGCCACGGGCCGATGAGCAATAGCCCGAGGAAGCCGAACACCACCGAGGGGATCGTGGCGAGCAGCTCCACGGCCGACTTGAGCACCTCGCGCACGCGTACCGGCGCGACCTCCGAGATGAACACGGCACAGGCCAGCCCCAGGGGGACAGCGATCACCAGAGCGCCGACCGTGACGTAGAGCGAGCCAAGCAGCAGGGGCAGGAGGCCGAACTGGGGTGGCTCCGACGTGGGAAGCCAGCGACCGCCGGCAAGCAGATCCCCGAGAGAGCGCCCGCGGAATACAGGCAGCGCATCGCGAAGCAGAAAGGCGAATATGAGGATGACGAAGAGAATGGCGAGGATGCCCGCCGCCTGAACGACGCGCTCCACGGCCCATTCCCAGGCTCGACGGCTGCGGCTCATGACGAGTGCTGTGTTCGGTTACTCCAGGGGCCTGCCCTTCTTCGTAGGGCCGCCTCTGTGCATCAGCCGGACGCGGGCACGGGGACGAAGCCCAACTGCTCAGCGACGGCCTGGCCCCCGGGCCCTTTGATCCAGTCCAGGTAGTCCTTGACGGGGTCGCTCGGCTGGCCATTGGTGTA
>JASFTE010000342.1:0-5724 GCA_050114035.1 Armatimonadota bacterium
CTGCCCGTCTGGGCGAGCCAGCCCGCCTTCGCCGGCGAGCCGATCACTGGCGGTGACAAGAACGCCTTTAGCCTTCGCTGGGCGCTCAGCGTTACATTCTATGCGAAAGGCGATCCGGGGGTTTGAATGGAAGAACGGACACGCTGCCTGATCTTCGATCCGTTCGCCGGCATAAGCGGCGACATGATCATGGGCGCGCTCATCGATCTGGGGCTCGAGGTCGACTGGCTCGAGGCTCTCGTCTCTGATCTACCGGTCAAAGTCGGCCTCGGCATCGAAGAGGTCTCGCGCGGGAGCATCAAGGCGACCGCGGTCCGCGTCGAGACGCTAGGCACGGACGTCGTTCGACATCTGAAGGACGTGCTCGAGATCATCGACGCCGCCCAGCTCGACGAGAAGGCGCGCGAGTGGGCGCGTGCGGCATTTCGGCAACTGGCCGACGTCGAGGGTAGCATACACGGCATCCCCGCGGACAAAGTGCACTTCCACGAGGTCGGCGCCGACGACGCCATCGTCGATATCCTAGGCGCCTGCGCCGGCATCTCACACCTGGGGATCGACCGCTGCTTCACCCGGCCCGTCGCCGTGGGACTGGGCTGGGTAAACGCCCAGCACGGCGCGCTCCCGCTACCGGCGCCGGCCACCATCAGATTGCTCGAGGGTCTGCCCGTCCGCGAGACCGAACTGGAAGGCGAGCTCACCACGCCCACCGGCGCCGTCTTGTTGTCCGTGCTCACCGGCGGCCGCCGCCTGCACGGCGACTTCACCCCGGTCCGCTCCGGCTACGGCGCCGGCGGCCGCGACCCTGAAACGCACCCCAACTGCCTGCGCCTCATCCTCGCCGACCTCGACGCCCGCGGCGACCTCATCATCGTGCAGGCCGACATCGACGACATGTCGCCCGAGTACGCGCCGTCGCTACTCGAGGAGCTCTTTGCCGCCGGCGCTATCGACGCCTGGACTCAGCCGGTCCAGATGAAGAAGGGCCGTACCGGCCTCAGAATCGAAGTCCTGGTGCCCGAGACGGGCAGGGAAGCGGTGAGCCGCGCCCTGTTCCAGGGTAGCACCACGCTGGGCCTTCGCTACTGGCGGGTCGAGCGTGAGATCCTGCCGCGTGCAGTCGAGACCGTCGAGTGGCGCGGCCACACGATACGCGTCAAAGCTTCCACGTCACCCGACGGCCACGTCCACTACAAGCCCGAGTTCGACGACGTCATCGCGGCAGCCCGCGCCGCCGGCCTCCCGACCCTCAGAGCGCAGCACGAGATCGAGCAGCTATTGCGGGATGGCTGACCACACCGAAGCACGCCAGCAGATGCCCGCACTCACCACGCGAGCGATCCTGATTCCGCGTAAAGGCCCGCCCAAGGTCTTAGTCGAGCGAGAAGTCCCGCTCCGTGAGCCCGGGCCCGGGGAGGTCCATCTTCGGGTCGAGGCGGCCGGGGTCAACTTTGCCGACCTGCTGTTGCGCGCCGGATTTTACCGGCCCGTGCCACCGCGACCTTACGGCCCGGGCCTCGAGGTGGCCGGCGTCGTGGCGCGCGTCGGTTCCGAAGTCGAAGGCTGGCGCGAAGGCGATCGAGCCGTCGCCATCATGCGCCACGGCGGCTACACCCACGACGCCGTCGTCGGCGCCGAGCACGTCTACCCCTATCCCGATGACATCACACCGGTGCAGGCAGCGTCCATCCCGCTGGTCTTTCTCACGGCCTGGGTCTGCCTGTTCGAGTCGGCCCGCGCTCGGCCCGGCGAAACCGCGTTGATCCTCGGCGCAGGCGGCGGCGTCGGTACAGCAGCCGTTCAGCTGGCCGTGCGCCATGGGCTCCGTGTCATCGGCACCGCCGGCGACGAGCGCAAGCGGACCTTCGTGACCGATGAGCTGGGGGCCGAAGCGTGTTTCGATTCCCGGGGCGATTGGGAACCGCGAGTCCGGGAACTTGTAGGCGATCGCGGCGTCGACATCGCCCTCGACCCGGTATCCGGCCCAGCCTCGAGGTCGTGCCGTCGCGTGCTGGCACCCCTGGGCCGCATCGTGTTCTACGGCCTGAGCGGTGCGCTGCCGGGGAAGAAGCTGAACATGCTGCGCGCGCTCCGTGTACTGCTGCGCTTGCCCCGCTTCAGCCCCGTGTCGCTCTTCGAATCGACCACCGGTGCGTTCGGGGTGGCTCTCTTCAACCTGGGACACAAAGAGTCGCTGCTCCGACCAGCACTCGACCAGATCTTCCAGGCTATCGTTGCGGACGAGCTCCGAACCGTCGTGGACCGGATTTTTCCGTTCGATCGCATCGGCGCCATCGACGCACACACCTACCTTCACGAGCGCCGCAATCTTGGAAAAGTGGTTCTGGCCGACTCAACGAACTCGCCCAGTTAGGGCGCACGAAATCTCATGACCTCGAGTCCGTGAAGCGGACGCACAAGAAGTGGGCCGCGATGAGCTGCAACTGTAGGCGATCGTGCTGGCAGAAAACTGCGCCGAGCTTGAGCGCTGTTTCGAGGTTGTCGTCGACTCCGGCACTGCGTGGCCACGCTGTATCCGATGCCACAGCACTCGTAGCAAGAACTCCGGATTGGCGCGGCGCAGGTCTGGCATGCGACCCACGGACTGACTGTCCGCGGTCGTCACCCTTTCGAGACCAAACTCGCTCACGAACTCGCACACCTCGGATTTCGTTCGCCGAGATTGCTGGCCGCTTGCAGAGGCCGCATCTTTGAGCACAACCGGGTGCCGGTAATCCCACATAGGTCAGGTTTCACGATGAAACAGAGCCCGGAGACGGCGTCGTCCGCGGAACGAGGCGCGGTGCTCGCCGCCTTCCGTCGGGCCCTGGCTCGGGAGATGCACGTGCTGCGTCGCGATCCGGGGCTGCTTTGGCAACAGCTTTACAACCGGCTCCAGTGGGAGGGCGACCCGGTCCTTGCCGTACTGAAGCCGGAGTTCGAGCGCCGCAGCACGCCGGGCGCTTCGCCCTGGTTCCGATCTCGGGCGCGGCCCCGGGAGTCGGAAGCGCTGATACGCACGCTCGAGGGACACACCGAGTGGGTCTCAGCCTGTGCCTTCAGCCCCGACAGCACTCGGGTGGTCTCGGGAGCCAGGGACGGGACGCTCAAGTTCTGGGACGCCGAGACGGGCCAGGAGATTCGCACCCTCAAGGGCCACACCGACCGAGTCAAGGTCTGTGCCTATAGCCCCGACAGCGCCCGGGCGATTTCGGCAAGCGAGGACAATACGCTCAAGCTCTGGGACGCCGAAACAGGGCGGGAGATTCACACGCTCTCCGGCTGGTTCAACGCCTGTGCCTTCACTCCCGACGGCGCCCGGGTGGTCTCGACAAACGAGAAGGCGCTCAAGATCTGGGACGCTAAGACAGGCGAGGAGCTTCGCACCCTCGAGTGCGACTTCGGCCCTGTCTACGCCTTGAGCCCGGACTGCGCCCGGGTGGTCTCAGCGAGCGGTTGGACGATCAAGCTCTGGAACGCCGAGACGGGTGAGGTGATTCGCACGTTCGAGGGCCACCGTGACATCGCGGCCTGTGCGTGCAGCCCCGACGGCGCCCGGGTGGTCTCGGCAAGCTTGGACAAGACGCTCAAGCTCTGGGATGTCGAGACGGGCGACGAGGTTTGCACTCTCGAAGGCCACACCGACTGTGTCCGGGCCTGTGCATACAGTCCCGACGGCGCTCGGGTAGTCTCAGCGAGCGACGATCGGACGCTCAGGGTCTGGGACGCCGAGACGGGCCAGGAGATTCGCACGTTCGAGGGCCACACCTGGTGGGTCATGGCCTGTGCCTACGGACCCGACGGTGCCCGGGTGGTCTCGGCAGGCGGGCCCCTGGATATGACGCTCAAGCTCTGGGACGCCGAGGTGGGCGAGATGCACACGCTCAAGGGCCACACCGACCCGGTCTGGGCCTGTGCCTTCAGCCCCGAGGGCGCCCGGGTGGTCTCGGCAAGCATGGACAAGACGGTCAGGCTATGGGACGCCGAGACGGGCCAGGAGATACGCACCCTCGACGGCCACACTGAACAGGTTAGGGCCTGTGCTTACAGTCCCGACGGGGCCCGGGTGGTTTCGGCAAGCTGGGACAATACGCTCAGGCTCTGGGACGCCGAGACGGGCGAGGAGATTCGCACCCTCGTTGGCCACACCGACTGGGTCGAGGCCTGTGCTTACAGCCCGGACGGCGCCGGGGTGGTCTCGGGAAGCAGGGATAAGACGCTCAAGCTCTGGAACGCCGAGACAGGCGACGAGATGCGCACCCTCAAGGGCTATGCCGGCCCGGTTGAGGCCTGTGCCTGTAGACCCGACGGCGCCCGGGTGGTCTCGGCCAGCACTGATAAGACGCTCAAGCTCTGGGACGCCGGGACAGTCGAGGTGATACACACCCTAGAGGGCCACAGCGGCGAGGTGAGCGGCTGTGCCTACAGCCCCGACGGCGCCCGCGTGGTCTCGGCAAGCCGGGATAGGACGCTCAAACTCTGGAACGCCGAGACAGGCGACGAGATTCGCACACTCAAGGGCCACGCCGGCTCGGTCGAGGCCTGTGCCTACAGCCCCGATGGCGCCCAGGTGCTCTCGGTAAGCTTGGACATGACGCTCAAGGTCTGGGATGCCGAGACGGGGGAGTGTATGGCAACGCTGCCGCTGTTGGGGCCCGCAGCTGCGGTCGCTCATCACCCCCACGGGGCGAGCGTCGCGTGCGGCGATTGGGGTGGTTGGGTATACCTCGTCGACCTTGTCGGTATCACCTTGGGTCCCCTCGTGGTCACCGCCGCGGATCTCGGGGATGGCCCGGCGGTTCGCTGCCCGGTCTGCTTCCACCGCTATCCCCTTATGGAGTCCTGGCTCGGTCAGGAGCTGGAGTGTCCCGGGCGAAATTGCGACGCACGGTTGCGGGTCAACCCATTCATCGCCGGACGGCGCGTGCTGGGATGAGCGCGTTCCAAAATCGTCCGCGACTGACAGCGCAGCCCTCCGCGACCACCCGCGCTTCCAGCCGCTGCTGGAGCGCGATACAACGGACTGAGTGTCCGCCGTGTTGCGGTTCATTGACTGCGGCGACAAGATACAGGCACCAAGAGTGGTATGAGAAAGTGATGCACCAGAGTTCCGCTGGTTGAGGGGACCTCAGTCGTGGCAGTACTTCATATACTCAGCTACCCGCAAGCTGGCCCGCAGTTACATCCAGCCCGCACAGGTTGGTACGACTTTCTGGCGCCGAGGCTCCCTGCCTCTTCGCGGTTTGCGGGTCGAAGGCCTTCCGGTTGGAGTTCACGATGACACAGAGTCTGGAAACGGCAGCGTCGGAGGGTCTGAGTGCGGCGCTCGCCGCCTTCCGTCGCGCCTTGGCCCGGGAGATGCACGTGCTGCGTCGCGATCCCGAGCTGCTGTGGCAACAGCTATACAACCGGCTACAGTGGGAGGACGAGCCGATCCGCGCCGTACTCGCGCCGGAGTTCGAGCGCCGCAGCGCGCCTGGGGCTACACCCTGGTTGCGGACCCGCATGCCGTTCCGGGAGTCGGAAGCGCTGGTTCGCACACTCGTGGGCCACGAAGTCGTTGTCGAGGCCTGTGCCTTTAGCCCCGACGGCGCCAGGGTGGTCTCAGGAGGCCAGGATCACACGCTCAAGCTCTGGGACGCCGAGACGGGCCAGGAGATTCGCACGCTCAAAGGTCACAGAATCGTATGGGCCTGTGCCTTCAGCCCCGACGGCACCCGGGTG
>JASFTE010000343.1:0-5722 GCA_050114035.1 Armatimonadota bacterium
CTCGACCTGGCCCCGGTTCCCGGCACACTGCTTGGCCCCGGCGCGCAGTTCCGCCTGCCCACGAGCGAGAAGGACGGCGGCGACGCGGGCAGGCGCAACATCGCCTACGCCTTCATCCGCCACCTCGCCCAGGCACAGACCGACGGGCAGTGGACCGCCACATCCCGCTTCGATGCAGAGTCTCCGGTCCATCTCCGCACCACCGTGCTCGGCCAGCCCGGGACTACCGTCGTGCTGGGCCGCTGCCCGTCGATCCGCCGGGCCGAGGAGGACGACGCCAGGCTCGACGACTTCCTGATGCCCGTGCTCGTCGCCAGGCGCAGCGGGGAGGACCTCGCCAGCACCTTCGTCGCCGTCCACGAGCCCTTCACCGACGAGCCCTTCATCAAAGCCGTGCGCCTCCTGGCCCCACTCGAGGGTGCCACGGGCACGGTGGCCATCGGGATGGCGCGAGACGGCGAGCGGGACGTCATCGTCTGCTCGACCGAGGACGGAGCGAAGCAGGCTGTGTCCCTGCCCGGCGCGCCCGGCATCGAGTGCGCCGGCCGGACGGGATTCCTCCGCCTCCGCGGCGGCGACGTCACGCGCGCCTACCTGCTCGATGGCACTCGCCTGCGCTGTGGCGACTTCAGCCTGGAGGCCCCAGCGGCTCCCGCGGGCGTCATCGGCGCCGTCGTGCGCGAGGATGGCCGCTTCGGCTTCAGGGTGAGGGAGAAACTCCCTGCCGGCGACGCCCTCGCCGGACGAACAGTCCTCGTGACTCATCCCGACGGCTCGCGCCACGGGTACCGCATCAGGGGCGTCGAGGACCGGTCAGTCCTCGTCCTCGATGACGACCCCGGCTTCACCATCCGCGGGGACGGCAAGACCGAGTTCCTCTACTTCCCGCAGGGAGAGCTGGAGGGGGCCAACACCTACCGCATCCTGACAGCCACTACGTGGGCGCCGCGCCGAAGCTGACCTCATCCACACACACCGCCTCATCCTCGCTCTTCGCCTCATCGAAGCTGCAGTGCACGAAGTACGTCCCCCGCTCGAAGTGCGCCTCCGTGCGATACTCCCGCCACTCCTCCGACTGCTCGATCCGGGCGCTGCACGAGCTTGGCCCCGCTCCCCGCACCCCGACGTAGCCGCCGGGAGATGTCGCCCGCGCCTTGAACTGCAGCACATACGTCCCCGGCCGATCCACCTCGAACACGTCGCTGTACGTGCGAATGGTCGTCCGAATCCGATGCAGCCGCAGGCAGCGCTCCCCGGCCGCTGGCCTCTCGTCGCTCCACTCCGGGAAGCTCGGGTCGCCCGTCCGGTAGTGCCTCACCCACCAGTAGCGCGGCGGATACAGCGGCACGCCCACCTCGAATCCCCCATTTCGCACCAGGTTGATCACCCGCCCATCGAACGACTCCACCAGCCGCGCCCTCAGCCGCCTCACCGCCCGCCGTGGCGCGCACCGTACGATCAGGGCCGCCTTGTCGCGCAGCGTCGCCACTGCCTTCCCCGAGCCGCGCACGTCCAGTTCATTGTCGTACCGATCGTGCACATAGATCTCCGCATCGCGCCCCGCATCGATATCATACATCCCCGGCTCGCGCACCGACAGCCGCACGAAGTGCACATCGTCCCCATCGTCCGCCCGCGCCGCTTCCGTCGCCACCCGATACTCCCCCTTGGAATCCCGAACGCCAAGCGGCACCGCCTTCGCCCGCCTGTTCGGCGCCCGAACGGGATCCACCCACACTGTGAACTCCTGCGCCTCGGACTCAACGCGCAGCATGCCCTCCTCTGCCGACCACTCGCATGTCCCCGGCACCCCCGCCCGCTCGGGCGGCGGACCCGTTAGCACGGTGCGCCGTGGCCGCTTCGGCAGCCACGTGGACAATCGCCCCGCGCCCGTGACATCAATCTGCGCGGCTGCGGCCCCGGTGTCGTGCATGCACGCGACAGAGCACCGCGCATCAGCCTCAACCACAGGCTGGCCGTCAAGGGCCAGCGCCGTTCCTTCCAGCATCAGCAAACGCCGGACGCTCCCATCGCTCCCCCGGCCGACGCTCACCACCGCCGCGTCGCTTGTGATGCCCTCTGCGGAGGCAGAGCCGGACTCGGACATGTCCCGCCGGAACAGTGTCGTCTCCGTCACATCGCCGACCCGTGCACGCACGCCGATCCAGTCCGCAAACTCAACCAGCTCCTCCCCATCAACCGCCGCCCCATCCTCCTCCCGGTACGGCTGCAGCACGCTCACGACCCGCTCGCTCGCCGCCGGCTCCCGCGTCTCCGCCCGCATCGTCCACTGCTGCGCGAACGCCTCCGTGTACCGCATCTTCAGCGGATCTGTTCGCTCGTTCCCCTGCGAGTACGCAAATCCGGCCGGCGCAAGCTGCCGCGCCCGCAGCCGCACATCCCGCTGCCTGATGGTCACCGTCCGCTCCGCCTCATCGATCTCCATCGGCTCGAACGCCTGCAGCAGCCACGTCCACCTGATCGGCTCACTCGCCTCGAGCTGATCGTACACAACGATGTGCCCCGGCCGCACGAACACCATCGCCCGCAGGAACTGCGTCACCGGCTCCCCATACGCCCGACTCGCATCCCCGACGACGACATTGTACGCCGGCGACTCGAAGAAGCTCCGGATGTGCCCATCCTCCTCGATGCCCCGCTCCTGCCCTCGGCCGTCGGCGAGGATGGAGTTGTGCGCCGCCGTCTGCCGCGTCCACTCCGCGTGGTACTTGTCCCCGTAGTAGCCGTAGTAGCCGTTGTCGATGGCCAGGATCTCTCCGAACGCGTGGATCACGAAGCTGTTCTGATCCTGATGCGAGTGGCTGTACCCGCCCCACGGGCTGCTCTTGAAGAACAGCCGCACCCCCTCCTCGTCGTAGAACCGGTCGTACGCCGCCGTCCATCCCACATCGCGGAACGCCCGCCCCTGCGGCACGTCCACCGGCGGCTTCGGCCGCAGCGTCTCGTCCGACATGTACCACAGCGGCTGCTTGTAGTTGTCCAGCAGCGAGTCCGCGTACCAGCGCACGTACCGATCCCCGTACACCGCCGCCAGGAAGTTCGCCCCATCCTTGTCGTTGCCGTTCCCGGTGATGGGCCGGATCATGGAGAAGTTGTCGCCGTAGTGACTCCACCAGTAGTTCCGGCTCATGCAGTACAGCCAGAACGCCCCCGCGTTCGCATACCGCGGCGTCTTCAGCAGATCAATGCTCGTCGCGCTCCGCAGCGCCGCGGCGCACTGCAGCATCCCGTGCCACTTGTAGTTGTAGTAGTGCCCCTCGCTGTACCCGCCATCGTCCAGCCCCCAGGGCAAGATGCTCGCGTACTGCGGCACGACGAACTCCAGCCAGTCCCGCGCCTCGGGCAGATCGCCCGCAACCGCCAGCGCCGTCGTCACCAGCTCGTGCATGTCCTGGCAGGCGTGGGAGTTCTGGTAGCGCAGATGGATCCGCACCACGTCCCGCAGCTTCCGGAACGCGTTGTCTCCGTGGTACGCGATGTGTGCCAGGATCGCCTCCCGCTCCGTCTGGGTCAGCACGTCGTAGAGATAGTCGTACGTCACCGCGATCCGCTTCAGCCCATACTCATACACGTGCACCGTATCGTGATGCGCCCGCTCCTCCTGATGCCAGTCAAGCCGGAAGTTCGCCTGCCACAGCGCCCGCCGCTTTGCCAGCTCCGCATACGACCGATCCCCGGTCACCACGTACGCCAACGCCGCGATCTCGGTGCCGACCGATTCGTTCTCGAGCGTGCCCGGGCTTATCCCCTTGGCCGGCAGCGCCCCATCCCCCCGCAGGAAGAACGCCACGCCCCGCTGCTTCGCCGACGGCGCCTCCCCTGGCTCCGGCGTCGGCAGCTCGGAGCCCTCCAGCCGCCGGATCGTGTGCCCGATGGCCTCCCACGCAGCCTTCGCCTCTCCGTCCTTGCGCGCCCGGAACGCCTCCAGAGTGCTCGCGTTGACATAGACCCGCGGATGCGGCGGCAGCTCCGCCATCAGCCTGTCGATTGTGGGCACGGGGAAGGGTATCGAGGAGTCATCAATGACAAACCGCCGCGTCGGACTCCACGCCGATGCCTCCCCCTCCGCCGTCACGGCCCGGTAGCGCCAGTGCCACGTCCCCTCATCGAGCGTCTCGCTGTGGTTGTACAGCGCCAGCGCGATCCCCTCGACCCGAATCGGCTCGCCGAAGTCCGGGCTCCGCGACAGCTCCAGCGTATAGCTCGCCGCCCGCGACTCATGCTGCCAGACGATCCGCGGCGGATTCATAACAGCGACGCTGCCATCGCGGGGCCAAATGGGCCGGTACGTGGCCGGATTCGCCTCCGCCTCGATGGGGAAGCCGGCCTGCCCAACGACACACAGGATGCTCAGAGCGATGATGGCGGGCTCGACCATGGTGTTCGCCTCGCTGTCGGCGGGCGATCAGGGAGTCACTCCGCAATGAGGAAGATCGCATCGAACGGTCCCAGTTCGAGTGCCTCATCCTTCGCGACTGCCCGGCCGTTGTTGACCTCCGGACCCGACTGCCACTTCGCATCCACCTGCGTCGCCTGCAGCCGCCTCAGCCTCCGCGTCGGCTCGATCCGCGAGACGTCGAACTCCACCGGCGACCGCGTCGCATTCGCCAGCACAACGCCACCCTCAAAGCGCCGATGGAAGGCGTCCGCGCCTCCCTCGTACACATGCACACCATCGAGCCACAGCGTCCCCGGCTCGGCCCCGAGCTCAAACTGAAACCGCCCCTCCTCCGACCCGGGCCTGGCGACAATGCTGATCCGATACCTCCGCCACTCGGACGGAATCAGCAGACAGTGCTGCCCTGTATTCACCCGCCCTCCCCGACCAGACCAAAGACCGACGGTCAATCCCCAGGGCACTCCCTCGCACGCCGGATCCTGCGCGGCGTACCGATGCTCCGCCCTCGCCCAGAAATCCAGCGTGTACTCCTTCTCCGGCTCCACGGGCACCGGCAGCTCAAGCGTCGCCTCAAACGTCCGCGGCTGATGCGGCGACTCGGGCAGCCGCGCCACCGTGACCCGCAGACACCCACCACCACTATGCGCGCCCTCCGCATCGAGCGCCGGCCCCGCCAGCACATACCCCTCCCGTGCCTCGATCGAGGCCCTCTCCACCTGCTCTTCCGTCTCGAACGCCCCGTAGTCGATCAGATCCTCGCCCCGATACTGCGGCACTCGCACGAGCCCTCCCAGCGGCTGCCCCAGCCAATGCGCCTTCCGCAGGTCTCCCCCATCGTACTCATCCGGCCGGCGCGGATCGCCACCCGGCAGCCCGCCCGTGCAGTGCCAGCAGTCCGTCGCCACTGCCGCCGCGAGCGCCAGCCGCACCGCCTGGTACGCGTCCTTCTGCCCGGGCAGGAGATCGTCCGCCGCCCGCGTGAAGAAGAACGACATCCGCGGCTCCCGGCAGTACCGCTGCCAGTCGATGGTGCGCTCGAACGCGCCCGACCAGCGATACTCCTTCCGGATGTCCGGGAAGCTCTCGTTGTCCATCCCATTCGCGTATGCCCACGGCCGCCAGAGCGTCCAGATGCTGTCGCCCGTGATGAGGTAGTCCGGCCCGAGAGCCTCCCGCAGGAGCTTGATGCAGTCGATTGTCCCGAAGCCGTGCGCGGGCCGGCCGCCGATGAATCCGAAGTCGCCGACGCCGTCCAGGTCGCAGTCGGGGGCGCGTCGCTTCACTGTCTGGTCGGGCATGCCT
>JASFTE010000344.1:0-5719 GCA_050114035.1 Armatimonadota bacterium
GCCGCTTGCGTCCCCGTTTCTTCTTCTTGGGCTTCCTCTGGGGCCGCACTCCCGCAGCCGTCGGCTCCCCGGCGCCGCGCGCGTCTCCCGCAGCGGCCCCCGCGGTCTCGGCGTCCGGGGCGGCCTGGCCCGTCGCTGTTGCGGCGGGCCCCACGGGCTCCGTTCGTGCACGCGAGCGCGCTGGCGCTCGCGCTTCCCGCATGGGCAGTCCCGCCGCAGCCTCCCGACGCCGATCGCTGTAGGCCCGCCATGCAACGGCGACCGGGCTGGCAACGAAGATGGACGAGTAGGCCCCGCAGCAGATCCCCACGATCAGGCCCAGCGCGAAGTCGCGGATGGTGGGGCCGCCGAAGAAGTACAGCATGATCAGAGTGAATAGGGTGGTGAGGGTGGTGTTTATGGAGCGGGCCATCGTCTGCCACAAGCTGGCGTTCACGACGGCGTCAAAAGGCTCCCGGCGGAACAGGCGCATGTTCTCCCTGATGCGGTCGAAGATGACGATGGTGTCGTTGATCGAGTACCCCACCACCGTCAGCAGCACAGGCACGAAGGCGCTGTCGATCTCTCGCTGTGTGATGGCAAAGACGCCGACCAGGATCAGCACGTCGTGCGCCAGGGCAATGATGGCGGCCACCGCGAAGCGGAACTCGTAGCGCCAGCTCACGAAGATGAGGATGAGCAGCAGCCCGAGAATGAGGGCCTTGATGGCGGTGATGCGCAGCTCGCGGCCGATCACCGGGCCGACGATGTCGCGCGTCTTTGTGAGAGTCGTCTCGAACTCGCTCTCAATCGCCGCTCCGACGGCGTCGAGCTGCTTCTCGGCCTCCTCGTCAGTCTGCGCGGACGTTCGAATCCACAGGTGGCGGCCCTTGTCATCGATCCGCGGATCGCCCTTCCCCACGCCCTGCTGGCCCAGGATATCCCTGAGGCGCACCATCGCGGACGCCAGATCGGTTCCGCCGTCCTCCGAGGACACGATCGGGTCGGCCGCGTCGTACTTCAGGAGGGTGCCTCCCGTGAAGTCTATGCCTTTGTTCAGGCCCCTGGCGCCCCAGAACACCAGGCCCACGATGATGACCACCGACGACAGAGCGAACCACAGGGAGCGCAGCCCGACGAGGTCCGGTTTTTCGCCGTGGGGCATCAGCACCCGTCTCTATCCTCCTTGGGAACTCGGAGACGCGCCGCTGCGGCAGCACGCCGCCGACGCAGCACGCCATCTCATTCGGCCGACTCGCCGCTCCACACCAGTCCCGTGCGGAACAGCGACCGCCAGCCGCCCAGCTTCGAGGTCGTCGCGAGCGTGATCATCCACCGGGTCGCTGTGATGGCGGTGAACAGGCTGCAGCTCACCCCGATGGCCAGCACGACGGCGAAGCCCCGGATCGGCCCCGTACCGAAGTAGTACAGCACGGCGGCCACGATCAGCGTAGTCACGTTGGCGTCCAGGATCGCCGTCCACGCACGGCCGAAGCCGGCCTCCACCGCCGACCGCATCGTCTTGGCGGTGGCCAGCTCCTCCTTCAGACGCTCGAAGATGATGATGTTGGCGTCAACGGCCATACCGATGGACAATATGAAGCCCGCAATCCCCGGCAGCGTCAGCACGGCGCCGATGAAGCTGTACACCGCCAGTACGAGCAGGACGTAGATGGCCAGGGCGATGTTTGCGATCAAGCCGGAGGCCCGATACCAGAGCACCATGAAGGCGATGACCAGGACGATGCCCATGATCCCCGCCCGCGTGCTGTCTCTGATGACGTCCAGGCCGAGCGTCGCGCTGACGTTGCGGTTCTCGACGATTTCGATGGGCACGGGGAGCGCGCCGCCGTTGAGCAGCAGACGCAGTTCCCTGGCCTCCTGCTCATCGAACCTGCCGGTGATGATCCCGGAACCGGGCAAGGGGCTCTGGATGACTGGCGCCATCTGCACATTGCCGTCGAGCAGGATCGCCAGGTGCTGGCCCACCGATCGCCGTGTGGTCAGGTAGAACTCTTGCTTCCTGTCGTCCTTGAGCTCGAATGTCACGGCCCAGTGGCCGGGCGACTCGTGATCCGCCACTACGACGCACTCGGGCTTCAGGTCCCGCCCCAGCGCCTCGCGCGTGGCGTCCCCCATGACGGTCTTCTCGCTCACCGTCGGCCCGTCCGCCTCGCCCCGGTGCCATTCACGCCGCTCGACCCGGGCAGCGCCCGTCGCGTCGTCCCCCTCGGCGCCCACGGTGATCAGCGTATAGTCCGCCGGCACCAATCGGAACTCGAGCAGCGCCTGGCTATCCACAATCCGCTCGACGCGCTGCGCCGTCTGCGTGCCCGGTATCTCCACGATCAGTCGATCGCTGCCCTGGATCTCGATGGTGGACTCCGCGACACCCAGACCGTTCACGCGCCGCTCGACGATGTTCTTGACCTTGTCGGCCGTGCCCTTCTCCAGCAGCAGCTCCTCCGGCTCTCCCATGGCAATGCCCGGGAAGCGCTCCGCCAGGTAGGTGCTGAGCACCGACGCGTGTGCCTCCGCCTCCTCGGTCTTCTCGGTGACCGTGCTCACCTCGACGGTTGTGGGGCTCAAGACGCTGAAGGTGAGCCGGCGCGGCACGGGCACGCCGGCCTCCTCGAAGGCCGCCGTCGCCTCGTCCCTGAGCGTCTGTTGCAGCGCCGTTGTCTGCAGCTCGAACTCCTCGGCCGTTGGCTCGCCCGGCAGCAGCGGACTGTCCTCGTCGGCCGTGAACGGGAACGTCGTCGAGGGGCGGCACTGGAGCACCAGATGCAGGCCCCCGCGCAGGTCCAGGCCGAGGCTGATGTGGGGAGTCGGCCGGTAGACAGTGAACTTCCAGAACGTCGCCACGGGCTTCTCGCCCGGTTCCTCCTCCGTTTCCTTCTGCGGCTCCAGTTCCCTGACGGCGGGATAGTCCTTCTTGAGCGTGGCCAGGATCAGCTCCCCGTATGCCTTGGACTGCTGCTCGGCCTGACGGCCCGGGAGGATAACCGTATGAACCTCCAACTCGGTGGGCGCCCCGAGCGTCACGACGGCGTCCACCCACTCCGGGTCCGCCGCATTGGCCTCCCGAAGCTTGCCCAGCAGCTCCTCGCGCTTCTCGTTGAGCTTCTCCTCCCCGCCCTCGCCCACTTCCACCACCGGCTCGCCCAGGTCGTACGTGAACGTGTCCTGGAGGGTCGGCTGCACCTCGCCCCGCGCCAGCCGGATGGGCTGGAACACCAGGAGGAAGGCAATGCCCACCAGGCATACCAGGAAGATAATCCTCACACGGGCGCCGCTGCTCATCATGTCCCCTGCTCCTGAGGCTCCGCGCGCGGCTATGGGGTTCGGCGGGCCGCAATGCCCGCCTTAGGCAATGGGTCCGACCTGAGCGGGATGGAGAATCGTCGAAGCCTGCTCCGGACGCGCGACCGCCCCCGCGCGGCGCCTAGCCCTTCGGCTCCCCCGGAGCCGCGGCCGCCAGCGGCACGGGCTCCTCCGCCACGGCCTCCGGCGGCTCCTCGACATACGCGTCGCGGTACTCGCGCCCCAGCATGTCCCTAATGCTCTTGCCGCGGGCCTGCGAGACGGCACGAGGGTCGGCAACCTGGCTCAGCGCCGAGAATGCAGCCTTGGCGCAGTTCAGCGCGTTGTTGCTCCCCAATGACTTGCTCAGGATATCCCGAATGCCCGCCAACTCCACGACCGGTCGCACGGCCCCGCCGGCGATGATTCCGGTGCCCCGCGAGGCGGGCCTGAGCAAAACGTGAGCTCCACCCACCTTGCCAATGATCGTGTGAGGAATCGTATACCCATCCAGCGGCACGCGGATCAGGCTTTTCTTGGCCCGGTCGAGCGCCTTGCGGATCGCATCCGGTGCCTGCCGCGCCTTCGCAACTCCGAGCCCGATGTGTCCCCGCCCGTCTCCCACGGCAACCACCGCACGGGAGCTCACCTTGCGGCCCCCCTTGACGGTCTTGCGGACCCGATCGACTCGTATGACGCGATCCTCCAGCTCCAGCTCCTCAGCCGCTATCGGCGCTTCCACCATTCCCATACGGCTCCTTTCGGCTTGTTATGACCAGTGAAAACAGATGTGCCGCCCTCTGTGGCTCTCAGGCGGCAAGGACGGTGCAGGATAGCATAGCTGCCCCGGCGCTGTCAATGGTGCTGACGGGAAGCAGAAGGCAGGCCGGGGGCGGATGGGGAGAACACGACCGGGCGGCGTCAGCCGTTCAGTTCGCACTCCACGCCGCGAGCCCTGACGATGGCGGCCAGAGCGGACATCTGCTCGTCGGTGGGCGGCTCCAGGCCGGTGAGCGGGTAGGTCAGCCCAAGGGTGCCGTATTTGGACTCGCCGAGCTTGTGATACCTGAGCAACTCCACGGCTTCGATGGCCGGGAGGCTCGCGGCCAGGTCAGCGATGGCGGCGATATTCTCGGGGGCATCCGTGCAGCCGGGCACCACGGGGATCCGCACGCGAACCGTGACTGAGTCGGCGCAGATGCGCTTCAGGTTCTCGATTATCCCGTCGAGGCTCCCGCCGACGAGCTCGCGATGCACCTCGGGGGAGACGGTCTTGAGATCGTACAGGACCAAGTCGGTGAGAGGGAGCAGCGGCTCGATGGCGCTCCACGGGCCGGAGCCGGATGTGTCGAGGCACGTATGTATCTCGGCCTCGCGAGCGAGAGCCAGGAGGGCCTCGGTGAAGTCGGGCTGCAGGAGTGGCTCGCCGCCGGATATGGTCATTCCGCCGCCGGAGTTGGTGTAGAAGACCGTGTCCTTCTTCACCTCGTCAAGGACCTCGGCGGCGGTCATGTCTCGCCCGCTGATGACGAGGGCCTCGGCGTAGCACTCCTCGGTGCAGGCGCCGCAGTCGTCGCAGAGGTCGCGGTCGATGGCGATGCCGTCGCGGGATGTCGCCAGTGCGTCCCGGGGGCAGTTCCGGATGCAGGCGCCGCAGGCGATGCAGTTCCGCTTGAACTGGGCCAGTTGGGGCTCGCGGGACATAGCCTCGGGGTTGTGGCACCATCGACAGCGAAGCGGGCAGCCCTTGAGGAATACGGTCGTGCGGATGCCGGGGCCGTCGTGGACGGCGAAGCGCTCGATGTCGAAGACCATGCCGCGGCGCGCGGCGATCGAGTCTCCGTCAGCCGCCTGCTCGGCCGTGCAGGAGGTGTAGTTGAGGCGAGTCGTCCTGCCGGACATGTCGGTGTGGCAGTGTACCATAGATTCGGGCGGAGAGGGAGTCTGGCCGGGCCGAGTGCAGTGGGCCGGGGGGCGGGTGGGGGGAGTAGTGGTAGACGCGGTCCGGGTCGTGCATGCGCATGTAGAGTCCCCAGCCGCCGGTTCCCTGGCCAACCTTGGCGAGGAGCCGGTTCCAGCCGCGCTTGAGGTGTACAGGCACTCTATCCTGATCGGGAGAGGCGCCGCGGACGGCCATCGAGCGGCGGACCAGGAGGCCGTTGAGCCATAGCTTGAGGCGGTCGTCGCTGCCGACCATGAGGAGGGCGTCGCGCTCGATGGGCGAGCGAACGTGGCAGAGGGCGTAGGCGACGACGTTGTCTCGGGGGCGGAGGACGGCGGCGAGGTCGAGGTAGCCTCTGTGGTCGGTGCGCATCGGCTGCCAACCGACGTGCGCCCCGGCGCCGGGGAGGAAGCGGGAGAGGTCGGGAGAGGACTCCGGGCCGAAGTCGCGGTCCATGTGCTCGGGCGACGGCATGGGGAAGGGGCCAATGACCAT
>JASFTE010000345.1:0-5700 GCA_050114035.1 Armatimonadota bacterium
CGAAGACCGAGGCCGACATCGAGCGCACGAAGGCCCTCTACTACGGCTATGTCACCTTCGTGGACAAGTGGATCGGGGCGCTGCTCGACAAGCTCGACGAGATGCGCCTGTGGGACGACACCATCGTGATGTTCACTTGCGATCACGGTACTGAGCTCATGGACAACGGCGTGTTTAGCAAGAACATCCACGGCCCGCGCGACTACAACCATCGGGTGTACTGGATGGTCCGCATGCCGGGGAAGGCCCACGCCGGCACCCACGTGGAGCCCTTCGTCCTCAGCCACGACCTGCCCGCCACGATCCTGCATCTGGTCGGCATCGAGCCGCCGCAGCCCATCCAGGGCCGCTGCGTCTGGCCCCTCGTGACGGGCGAGGAGACCGACCTGCACGGCGACACAATCATCAGCGCCTGGACGTCGCGGGCGTGTGTGCGCGACCGGGAGTGGGCGTACATCATTGACACGGTGCAGCCGGACGCCGAGGCGGAGCTGTTCCACTCGGCAGAGGACCCGTACGAGGGGAAGAACGTGGCGGCCGATCACCCGGACATCGTCCGGGACCGCCGCCGCCAGCTCGAGGACTTCCTCGGCGGCCCGCTGCCCTTCGAGTACGAGCACAACGTGGACAGGCGGAGCATGATGACCATGGCGCGGCATCTGGAGATCCGCCGACGGCTGGGCATGGCGAGCTGACCGGCGGACGCGCGACACGCATTGACACTCGGGGCGTCCCAGGACGATAATGGTGATGGAGTTCCACTATCTGTCGTAGGGGAGGAGAGAGACTATGCGGCACGTGACATCGATGCTGATCGTCGTGGTCGTGCTGGCGGCGGGGGCGCAGGCGCCCGCCGACACCATGGCGGTGCGGCCGGAGTACCACAATGCAGAGGACATCGCCGGCTGCCTGGCAGAGGTGATGGCCCGTGTGGCCCCGCAGCTCGACATCGCGGAGGAGGACCTCGTCGGCCTCTTGGCAGTACCTGTGCCGGAGCGCAATGAGGTCCTCATCGCCGGCACGACGACCGCAGTGGAGCTCGCGCGGAAGGTCCTGCGCGCGCTGGACGTCCCGCGCCCGCAGGTCTGGCTCTCTGCAGAGGTGATTCGGACAGACGATCCAGCGGACATACTACGGCTGCCCGAGGGTGCTACCACGGTGCGGATAGACGGTGAGTCCGTCACGGTGCCCGATGAGGCCCTTGGCATCCAACGCCCGGTTCCCCGTGAGCTGCCCACGCTGGTCTGCGTCCCGGCCCCGAACGTCGCCGCTGTCGGCCTGCCAGATGCCGGGCATCGCGTCGTCAGCAGCCCGAGGATCGTGACGCTCTCCGGGCATCAAGCCAAGATCACGGTAGGGAGTGTGGTCCCGGCCGGCCCGGCAGGGGATGCCCCTGAAGAGGAAGCCGAGGTGTTCGGGCACGAGGTGACATTCGTCCCGTCGGTGCTGCCGGACGGCTCGATCTCGGTGGTCCTGACGCTGTACCACCGGACTATGGACCAGGAGGAGCCCGACGAGATCGAGCTGGTCTACGTCGCCCAGGACGGAGTGCCGTGGGCCTTCGCCCTCCTGCCGCCGGAGCACGAGGAAGGGCCGACGACGGTCTTCGTGGTGACGGTGAGTGCGGCGGAGCTGAACTGACCGCGGTGGTGGCGCCTAGTCGATGCGGAGGTCCTCGTAGAACCTGGTCTCGGGCGTTATCGTGTCCGGCTCGACTGCAAGCTCCTCCGCGACGACTGGCCGCAGTCTCTCCCAGACTTCGGCCTCGGTGCGCGCGTCGGGTGCGCGCGTCGGGGCGCCGAAATTGTGCCGGACGACTCTCTTCACGGTGCTTCCCACGGTCTCGCAGTCGGCAGGCAGCAGGACGGCGAAGCGGCTGGTGATACGGTCGGCAAGTGGGCCAAGGGCGCACATGGCCATTGCCCCGAGGGCCACCCGAAACGCCAGCCACCAGTCGAACACAACTGCGGCCACGCATGCGGCGAGCCACGCTGCCAGTGCCGCCGCCATCGGCGCGTAAATCAGCCATTGCATCCAGCCCGGGCGTCCGAGCCGTGGAAGCGCTAAGTCCACCGCACGAGACAGCGCCTGCCAATTCGCCGGTCGGTCCTCAACCGGGACGAGGTCGGCCATGGCCGTCTTGGGCCGCACCCGATCCCGCGCTACCCCGAGCGCATCCATCAGCCCTCGACGAAGTCGGTAGAACACCTTGGCGCTCAAGCATCCCGGCGATCCCATGTATCTGAACTTCTTCAGGATGCACGCATGCAGGTCGCCGACAGTCCTGACCTCCTGGAACTCCTCCTCGCTCAACTCCACGCCGAACTCCTCCTCACAGCCCATCTGCACCTCGACGATGTCGAGTCCCATGGTCCTCCTCCTCAAGCCCAGCCATCACTCGCTATGCCGGGTGGTATCGCGTTGCAGAACGCGCCACTACTTCCCAAACTGCGGCAGCCACTTCTTGTTCGCCGCCAGCATCTCCTCCAGCATCGGCCGGGCGGCGTCGATGCTCGGCATGAGCGGGTCGCGGGTCAGCACCGTCAGCGCCTTGTCGAAGTCCCCCTCCACGGCCGCCTCCACCGTCAGCTCCTCCCGCAGCACGTGCGGTCGGACGATGGCCTCGATCTGCTCTGGCATGGGGCTCACGATGGGCCGGATGCCCGTCTGGTCGAGCATTCCCCGCGTCTCCACGATGGCCCCGGGTGGGAGCTGAGGGATCTGGCCGATGTTCGGCGCGTTGAGATTGTCCTCGATGGGCGGCCCGCCGTCAAGCGCCGCAATCCACCCGGCCACGTTGTCGCTCCCGGCGCTCAGCTTCAGCTCATCCTCCCCGGCGAGCATCCGTTCCGTCCGCGCGCGGGCGCTGGCGTAGTTCTGCTCCCGGTCGGCGATGGTGGTCCGTACGAGGCCGAACTTCTGCACGTTATCCATGCCCACGAGGAAGTTCGGCAGGAACTCCACCATGTGCCGGTCGCTGATTGCCGGCAGGACGCGGAGCTGCCGCCAGAGCAGGAGGCCACAGCGCAGGCCGTAGAGGCCGCCGAGGGCCTCATCCTTCTCGGCCTCGGCCGGCGGCTTCGCGAGCCACTCGTCCACCCCGCGCTCGGAGAGCAGGTCCGCGGCGCTGCGTCCGCCCACATACAGCTCCGTCAGCCACGCGCAGTGGTCAATGCCGGTGTTCACGAAGGCGCAGTCCTCGAACTCCGCCCCGAAGCCCTGCGCGTACCGCTGCACCACGTTGCGCACCCCGTGGCATACGCCGATCGCCCGGATGCTCGTCTCCTTGTTGATGACTCGGGTCAGCGCCGAGAGCGGATTCGAGACGTTGAGTATCCACGCGTTGAAGCAGTGCTCCTCCATCGCCCGCGCCATCTGCAGGAACACCGGCACGTTGCGCAGCGCCCGCGACAGCCCGCCCGGCCCGACGGTGTCGCCCACCGTCTGGAAGATGCCGTACTTCTCCGGCACTTCCAGGTCCACCCGCATCGTCTGCAGGCCGCCGGTGGAGATCGTCACGACCACGTAGTCGGCCCCATCGAACGCCGCCGCCTGCTCCGTCGTCTGCTCGAAGGTCGTGTCGGACCCGGCCAGCTCCTTGTACTTCCGGGCCAGCCGGAAGTTCAGATCCAGCGGCTCGGGATTCGTGTCGTGCAGCGCCACGTGGCAGCCATTCAGGTGCTCGTTGCCGAGGATGTTGCTGAGCACCTTGGGCCCCCAGCCGTAGCTCCCCCCGCCGACGAGTGCGATCTTGATGTTGGGCATGCTGTGCCTCCTAGACCCCGATCGCCTTCCGCAAGTTCCTATGCACGTTGACGTCGTAGTAGTCGCTCACCCTCGTCCCCGGCGGCGAGACCTCGTCGATGCGCTCCCGATCCTCGTCCGTGATCTCGATGTCGGGGGCCCTCAACGAGGACTCCAGGTGCTCCAGCGTCCGCGGGCCGATGATGGGCGATGTGATGCCCGGCTGCCGCATGCACCACGCCAGCGCGAACTCGGCCAGCGTCACGCCCTTCGCCTCCGCCAGCGGCAGCAGGGCATCCACCACGTCGAGCGCCGCCGGAGTGAGGCGCTTGTCGAAGTCCTTGAAGCGGCTGCCCTCCGGCTGCTTCCCCTCGCGCACGTACTTGCCGCTGAGAATCCCCGCCGCGATAGGCCCCCAGGGGATGAGTCCGATCCCGTGCCGCATGCACGTCCAGATAAGCTCATTCTCCGGGGACCGGTCCAGGATGTTGTACGGCGGCTGCTCACTGACGAACTTCGTCCAGCCGTGCCGGTCGCAGAGCATCACGGCCTCCGCGATCCACGAGGGCGCCCACTTGGAGCAGCCCGTGTAGACGACCTTGCCCTGCGCCACGAGGTCGTCCAGGGCGCGCATGGACTCCTCGAGCGGCGTCGTGACGTCCAGGATGTGCAGCTGGTACAGGTCGATGCGATCCGTCTGCAGCCGGCGCAGGCTCTCCTCGCACTGCCGCACGATGTGGTAGCGGCAGCTGCGCCCCCCGTCGTTGGGGCCGTCGCCCATGCGCGAGGAGACCTTCGTCGCCAGCACGATCTGGTCGCGCCGGTCGCCCTGCGAGATCCAGCGCCCCACGACCTCCTCGCTCCCACCGCGGCCGTAGCTGTTCGACGTGTCGAAGAAGTTGATCCCGGCCTCCAGCGCCGCATCCATGATGCGGGTGGCTTCCTCCTCCGCGGTCCTGGACGGCCAGTTCATGCATCCGAGACAAAGGGCCGAGACTTGCGTGCTGCTGCGTCCGAGCGGTCGGTACTCCATTGTTGTCCCTCCAGTTGCTGCGACTATCTATCCATGCCTGAAGTCGCCATGGTCAGCACTGCCATCTTGAGCACAGTTCCCCCGCCGTGGTCGGTCACCTCGTCGCGCCCTGCAACTCGCGCCGACCTTGGCATCACGGCCCACGGGGCCAATAGCCGCCGGCTCGGCGTCCCGGGGAAAAGAGGCCATCGCAGGGGACACGGTGCAATAGGCTCTTGCCGACTCGTGGGACGAAAGGGAGGAGCACTATGACGTGCCTGCTCAGAAACTTGCTTGCCGACCCGATGTTACTCTTTGCGGCCCTTGGTACACTCGTGCTCATCACGACAGCGTTGTCATCGGCCGGCGCCGAGGCTGACGACACCATCGTGGACGAATGGGCCTCCGTGGATATCCCACCGCCGCCCGAGCTGGAGTCGGTGACCGTCGATCCCGGGACGACGGCGCTCCTGATCCTCGACATCCAGAACCAGAGCTGCAGTCCCGAGAGAAGGCCGCGCGCCGTGGCCTCACTCCCGAAGATCCAGGCTCTGCTCACGGAGAGCCGGCGCCGGGAGATGCCCGTCGTCTACAGCCTCACGAGCAGCGCGAGCAAAGAGGACATCAGGAGCGAGCTGGCCCCGCGGCCCGGCGACCCGGTCGTCCAGGCCAGCGTGGACAAGTTCTTCGGCACGGACCTGGCGGGTATCTTGAGGTCAAAGGGCGCTCAGACGCTGATCATCGTCGGCACGGCCGCTCATGGCGCCGTCCTGCACACCGCTACCGGCGCCGCCATGCGCGGATTCGACGTCGTGGTGCCCGTTGACGGGATGTCTGCCGGGGAGGCGTACGCCGAACAGTACACGGCCTGGCATCTGGCCAACAGCCCGGGGACGCGCCGGCGCACGACCTTGACCCGGATCGGCCTGATCCAATTCTGAGGA
>JASFTE010000346.1:0-5699 GCA_050114035.1 Armatimonadota bacterium
CTCGCGGCCGAGCGGGCGCTGCCCCCTGAAGTGGCGCACTACGTGGCGCTGTTCGGGACCGCGGTCATCGTGCTGGTGCTCGCCGAGGTGACGCCGATCCTGTACGCCATCCAGAACCCGGAGCAGGTGGCGCTGCGCGGGGCGCCGGTGCTGTGGGTGCTGACTCGGGTGCTCTGGGTGGTTGTGGTGCCTCTGACGGCCATCGCGCGGGGCGTGAGCTGGGTGCTCAGCGGCGGACGGCACGAGCGGGACCCGTCCATGACGGAGGCGGAGATCAAAGAGATGGTGGACATGGGAGAGGAGCAGGGGGTGCTGGAGGAGGAGGAGCGGCGGATGCTGCACGGGGTGTTCCGGTTCACGGACGCCCTCGTGGGTCAGGTGATGGTGGCGCGGACGGACATGGTGTGCGTGGAGGCGCGGGAGCCGGTGGGCAAGGCGCTGCGTACGATTGTAGAGGAGGGGTTCACACGCCTGCCCGTGTACGATGGCGATGTGGATAAGGTCGTGGGGATTCTGTATGCGAAGGACCTCATCTCCCACATCAGGCAGGGGAAGATGGACACTCCCGCGGGCGACGTGGTACGGGAGGCGCCCAGGATTCCGGAGAGCAGCCGGGTGCAGGCGGCCCTGCGGCAGCTGCAGCGTCAGCGCCGGGCGATGGCGATCGTGGCGGATGAGTATGGCGGAGTGGCGGGGCTCGTGACGCTGGAGGATCTCCTGGAGGAGATCGTGGGCGAAATAGAGGACGAGTTCGATGAGGAGGAGGCGCTCGTTCAGGAGGTGGCGCCCGGGGAGTACGTGTGCGACGCCCGGGCAACGGCGCCGGAGTTGAATGAGGCTCTGGGCATTGGGCTGGAAGAGACCGGTCATGACACCGTGGGCGGGCTGGTGTACGATCTGCTGGGCCACATCCCGGAGCCGGGCGAGAGCTGCAGACACGCGGGGCTGGAGCTGACGGTGGAGCAGGTTGAGAGTCTGCGAATCGCGAAGGTTCGCATCGTGCGGCTCGCCGACGGAGACGGCCCAGAGGAGTCATAGGCGGAGGAGGACGCACGGAATTGGACGACCCTCTAAGTACGCACATCCTCGGCGACTGGCTGCTCTCCATGCCGGTCGCGGGGATGCTGGCAGGCCTCACCGAATACCTGGGCGACCCATTCGTGATCGCCGCGGTCCTGGGGATCGTGGCGGGCTTGGTGTGCGTGTTCGTTCAGTCGTTGTCTGAGGCGGGGCTGTTGGCCGTCAGCAAGGTGCGCCTTCGCAGCTTGGCCGACGAGGGCAACGAGAAGGCGCGCCTCGTGCAGCGCCTCACGCATGAGAGCGACGACTACCTGGGCGCGCTCATCGTCGCCAACACGCTGTGCATCATGCTGGTGTCGCACCTGACGACTCGGCTTGTGGTGCACGTGTCGGGCACGGGCGGAGCCGAGGGATGGCTCCCGATCGTCTCGATCGGGATGCTGGTGTTCATCCTGGTGTTCTGCGAGCTCACGCCCAAGAGCTTCGCGAAGGAGCGGTCGACGCGCAGCGCGCTGCTGATGGCGCGCCCGGTGCAGCTTCTGACCATCGTGTCCCGGCCCCTGATCCGGGCGCTGACTGTCGTGGCGAGCGGGATCATCCGGCTCTTCGGCGGGGAGACGACGCGGCGCGGCTACCACGTGACGGAAGACGACATCATGGCGGCGGCGGAGGTGGGGGAAGAGGAGGGAACGGTCGAGCCGGGCGAGCGGAGAATGATCGAGCGCATCATTGGGTTTGGCACCAAGACGGCGCGCGAGATCATGATCCCACGGATCGATATGGTGGTCGTGACGGAAGATGCGACGGCGGACGACGTGCTGGACATTGCCGAGGAGCGCGGATTCTCGCGCATTCCGGTGTACCGGGAGACGATTGACAACATCACCGGTATCGTGTACGTGAATGACATTCTGGCGGCGGTGGCGAACGGAAACGGCACGGTCGACATCCGGGACATCCTGCGAGAGCCGATCCACGTCCCGGAGACCAAGAAGCTGGACGAGCTGTTCGCCGAGCTTCAGCGGCAGCGGGTGCACCTGGCCATAGTCCTGGACGAGTATGGCGGGACCGAGGGTCTGGTGACCATCGAGGACATCCTCGAGGAGCTCGTGGGAGAGATCCAGGACGAGCACGACGCGGAGGAATTCGTCCTGCGGCGACTGAGCGAGACGGAGGCGCTGATCGATCCGGGGGTGTCGGTGGCGGACGCAAGCGAGATGCTGGGGATCGAGATTCCGGAGGGTGATTACGAGACGCTCGGGGGCTTCGTGCTGGCCCGGGCGGGACATCTGCCGGAGGTGGGGGAGAGGGTTCGGGCAGACGGTCTCGAAATGGTCGCTGAGGAACGAGATGGGCCGCGTCTCACGTTGGTGCGCGTCGTGAAGCAGCCGCACGGACCAGGCTCTGAGAACAACGAGGAGTGAGAGCGGACGTGCCTCTGCAGGTGAAGGTGGGCGACAAGAAGGCAAAGCCGCGGGTGAAGCTGGACGATAAGGACTTCCGGTTCCCGCGGGAGAAGTCCACGTACTGGCAGGCGGTGCTGGCCGTTGTGCTGTCGTGCCTGATTCCCGCCGGGGTCACGCTTGCGGTCGTTCTTCGCACTACCCCCCCGGGCGCGATGCCGCTGTGGCAGATACCGTCTTTCTTCGTTCTGTGGCCGGTGCTGTGTTTTATCCTGGTGCCGGTGCTCGCCGGCCGACCCATGCGCAAGCGGATCAAGGAGGCGGGTCGGCAGGCGAAGGTGATGGCGAACAACTACCCGGAGATTCATCAGCTCGTACGGTCCCAGTGCGGGGCGTTGGGTATCAAGGAGCCCGATGTGTACGTGCTGGACGACGAAGTGGCGCAGGTCGTTACGATGGCGGGAGCCAAGCCTGCAGTGGTCATTACGCGGCCTGTTCTGAATGCGCTGACCGGCGATGAACTGGGCGCCGCCATCGCGCATCAGCTCGGCCACATCAAGGCCGGCCACGTGCGCATGGAGAACGTGCTTGCGTTCATACGAGGCGCCGCACCGGCCGGGCAAGCCGCCGCCGGTCCAGCGACTCTGTTCCGCATCTTTCTCGGCACGTGGGCGCAGATGATCGAGTGTACGGCCGACCGCGTGGCCCTGCTGCTCACGAACAACATCGCCTCTGTCAACGCCGCGGCAGTGAAACTCGCCGTCGAAGCCGACTCGCTTGCCCAGGTTGATCCCCGCGAGCTGCGCGCGTATCTCTCCTCCAGCGGCGACCTGTCCACTGATTCCAGCCAGGTGGAGCGCCACTATCGCATTGGCACCTTCATCAGCGAACAGCCTGGGCTGCGAGAACGTATCGCGCAGCTCGTTGAATACTCCGGTTCCGAGGCAGCGCAAGAGGCCTTCAGCAAACTGAACCCCGAGCAGGGACAGGGAGCGTAGTCTCGGGGTCGCAGTGTGTCGCCCGTGCCGTGCCGCCCTACGCTGTGGGCGGGCGCGCGGCGGCTACTGGGCCTCGGGGTAGGAGCCGAGCACCTTGACGAAGGTGCACCCGCCCCGGAGCTCTTCGAGGGTCTCGGCGATGTGTTCGTCGTGCTGGTGTCCGATGAAGTCGAGGAAGAAGAGGTACTCCCAGGGGGTGTGGCGGGCCGGGCGGGCCTCGATCATGGTGAGGTTGATGTCTTTGTCTCTGAAGCAGCGCAGCGCCTCGAAGAGAGCGCCGGGCCGGTGGCGGGTCGCGAACAAGAGCGAGGTCTTGTCGGCTCCGGTGGGCGGGCACTGGAGGCGCCCGATAGTGAAGAACCGCGTGCGGTTGCCGGGGACGTCCTCGATGTTCTCGGCGAGGAGCGCGAGGCCGAGGCTCTCGGCGGCTCTTGGGGCGATGGCGGCGGCGTTCGGGGTACGCAATGCCTGCTCGGCGCCCGCCGTCGTGCTCGATGTCTCGACGCACTCAGCCCGGGGCAGATTGGTGCGGAGCCACGTTCGGCACTGGCCGAGGGCCTGGGGATGAGAGAACACCTGCACGATGTCGTCCTGGTCGGCCGTGGAGAGCAGGCAGTGGTGGATGTCCAGGTACTGCTCGCCGCAGATGCACAGGTCGCTGGCGGTCAGGGCGTCCAGTGTGGGGGCTTCGACGCCCTGCAGTGAGTTCTCGATGGGCACGAGGCCGAAGTCGGCGTTGTCCTTGGTCACGGCGGCGAAGATCTCGTGGACTGGGGAGACGGGCAGGAACTGGACGGACGAGCCGAAATGGTGGACGGCGGCTCTGTGGCTGAATGTATGGGGGGGGCCGAGGTAGGCGATGGTCAGGGGCTGCTCGATGGCGCGGCACGCGGAGATGATCTCAGTGTAGATGCGGGTGACGGCGTCGGGCGTGAGCGGCTCACCGGCAGCCTGCGTGACTCGGGCGAGGACTTCCTTCTCGCGCTGGGGGGCGTATGCGGCTTTCTTGTGGCCGCCGATCTGCCTGGCGAGTCGTGCACGCTCGGTCAGGAGTTGAGCGATTCGGTCGTCCAGAGAGTCGATTTGCTCTCGGATGTCGTCGATGCCCATGGCAAGACGTCCCGACGGCTCACCGGGGTTGACGGCGGGCAGCATCATAGCACAAAGCCGTAGAGACAGTAAAGCGGCCGTGGGGTGCGCGGGATCCGGACAGCGCCCGAGGAGATCGTGGTGGTGAACTCCAGCAAGAACGCGGTGAAAGCGAGGCACGTCGGATCGTGAGCCCAAGCGAAACGCCGGGACGGCGGCGACGGCGGCGCGAGACCCACGTGGACGAGCGCCTGCGGGACGTTCCCGAGGATCTGTGGGAAGCGTGTCCGAAGTGCCGGGAGGCCATCTACCGCAAGGAACTGGAGAGGAACCTCAAGGTGTGCCCGAAGTGCGACTATCACTTCCGGCTGGGCTGCCATGAACGGATCGCCATCACGGCGGACGAGGGGAGCTTCAGGGAGTTCGCGATGCCCGAGGAGCCGTACAACCCGCTGGGCTTCCCGGAGTACGACGAGAAGGTCGCGGGTGATCGGAGGGCGACGGGGCTCAGTGAGGCGGCGGTCTTTGGGGAGTGCACGGTGGAGGGGTCGCCGTGCATCGTGGCGGTGATGGACATGAGCTTCCGGGGCGGGAGCATGGGCTGGGATGTGGGGGAGCGGGTGGCACGGGCGGCGGAGGCGGCGCTGGAGCGGCGGCAGCCGCTGGTCATCTTCGCGGCCTCCGGCGGGGCGCGGATGCAGGAGTCGCTGATCTCGCTCATGCAGATGGCCAAGACGAGCGCGGCCCTTGGGCGCCTGGACTCCGCGGGTCTGGTGTGTGTCACGGTAGTTACCGATATGACATACGCGGGGGTATTGGCCAGCTTCACGTCGCTGGGCGACATCATCCTGGCAGAGCCGGGCGCGGCCATGGGCTTCACCGGTCCGCGTGTAATCGCGATAACGCTGCGGATCAATATCCCGGAGCAGGTACAGACGAGCGAGTTCCAGCACGCCCATGGGATGATAGATGCGATTGTGGCCCGCAAGGACATGCGCTCGACCTTGAGCCGGGTGCTTCGCTGGAGCACGGACGCCGCGCCGGGAGACAGGGCGCCGGAAGCGTCAGCACAGGTTGAGCAGAGCGATGAGCGATAGCGCGGAGCCTGCCGGCGGCAACCGGCTGACGGTGCTGTTGGAGCTGGAGAGGAACTTGCGCGAGCTCCGACGGCTGCAGCAACGCGGGGGCA
>JASFTE010000347.1:0-5696 GCA_050114035.1 Armatimonadota bacterium
TGCGACGACGCGCTCCAGGGCGCCCGGGGGATCATCGGCGACACGAAGCCGAGGCGGGCGGAGCCGGCGGCGCTCGGTGAAACACAAAACCGGGGGCCCGGTCGGCTGAAGCGACACGACCTGGAGCGTGGAAGCCGGTAGTAGGACGTGATGACGCGTGCACTTCGCATCGCCAATACTGCTCGTGGGACTGGCCATTGTGCCGCTGCTGATCTGGCGGCGCGTGCGGCGACGACGGGACACGGCGGCCAGCCTGCGGTATTCTGACGTCACCGCCCTCGCCGCGACCGGGCCGACGCTGCGGCAGCGCCTGCGGCGCGGCGTCTTTGGTGCTCGTGTGGCGGCGATCGTGCTGCTCGTCCTGGCCGCGGCACGGCCACAGGCCGACCGTGGCCTCCGCAGCGTCGTGACCGAGGGCATTGACATCTGCATCGCGCTCGACGTGTCCGGAAGCATGCGCACCATGGACGACGGCGAGCAGACGCGCTTCCAGGTCGTGAAGCACGTCATCGGCGAGTTCGTCGGCGACATCACCAACGATCGGCTCGGGCTCGTGGTGTTCGGCGCGCAGGCCTTCACGCAGTGCCCGCTCACCCTCGATTACCGCGTGGTGTCCGAGCTGCTGGATGCGGTCCACATCGGCATCGTGGACGAGAAGCGCACGGCCATCGGCAGCGCCATCGCAACGGCCGCGACGCGCCTGGAGGGCTCGGCGGCCAAGAGCAAGGTCGCCATCCTACTCACCGACGGACTCAACAACGCGGGCAAGATCGATCCGCTCACGGCGGCCCAGGCAGCCGAGGCGTTGGACATCAGGATATACACCATCGGCGTCGGCAAGGAGGGCCGGGGCTACGCCCTCCAGGACCATCCCGTCTTCGGGCGACGGCGGACGATGGTCCACACCGACATCGACGAGGAGACGCTGCGCGAGATCGCCCGCATGACGGGCGGGAAGTTCTATCGGGCCGAGGACGAGCAGACGCTGGCCCGGGTCCACGACGCTATCTGGCGACTGGAGAAGTCCAAGCTGCGGGCGCCCGCGTACCGGCGCTTCCGCGAGCTGCTGCCGTGGTTCCTGTGGCCGGCGCTCGGGCTGTTGATGCTGGAGATCGGACTCGCCAACACCGTCCTGCGGAAGCTGCCATGAGCATGGGACTGCTGCGATTCGAGAATCCGGAGACGCTCCACCTCCTGTGGGCCGTTGGTGCGGCCGGGCTGCTCATCGCATGGGGCGCCCGGGCGAGGGCCCGGGCCCTCGCCCGGTTCGGTGCGCCCGCGCTCATCGCGCGGCTCGCGGGATCCATCAGCCCGCGGCGCCGGCGCGCCCGGGCGGCTCTGGTGCTCGTGGGCATGGCCCTGGTGGTGCTGGCCCTCGCCCGCCCGCAGCTCGGCACACGCGTAGAGACGCTGCAGCGCCGCGGGATAGACATCGTCGTCGCCGTCGATTGCTCCGAGAGCATGGCCGCCGAGGACGTGAAGCCGTCGCGTCTCGAGACCGCGCGCCGGGAGATCCGCGGGCTCCTCAGCCGCCTTCGGGGCGACCGCATCGGGATCGTGGCCTTCGCGGGCACCGCCTTCACCCAATGCCCGCTCACCCTCGACTACCTGGCCGCGGAGGTGCTCCTCGACGGGCTGGGCACCGATCTGATCCCCACTCCCGGGACCCGGCTCGGGCCCGCAATCGGGACGGCGATCAAAGCGTTCCAGGGCAAGCCGGGCAAGCACAAGGCCATCGTGCTGATCACGGACGGCGAGGATCACGCCGGAGCCGGATCCGCTCTCGCCGAGCCGCTCGCCGCCGCCGAGAGGGCCGCGGAGGCGGGCGTTGTCATCCACACCATCGGCGTCGGAGGGGCGCGGGGAGAGCCCATACCGCTGTACGACGACAGCGGCGCCCGCACCGGCTACAAGAAGGACCAGAGCGGCAAGGTGGTGCTCAGCGCCCTGAACGACAGGCAGCTCAAGCGCATCGCCTCGGCCAGCGGCGGGCGGTACTACCCGGCCGCGAGCGGGGAGCTCGGGCTGGACGAGATATACCGGCACCTGAGCCGGATGGAGCAGAAGGAGATAGGCACCCGGCGATTCACGGAGCACGCCGAGCGCTACCAGTGGGCGCTCGTGCCCGGAATCGTGCTGCTGTGCATCGCCACGTGGATGGGCGAGCGACGCCGGGCGCCGGAGGGCGCCCGGGGAGAGGCCAGCTAGATGCGACAGCGCGCGCTGACAACACGGCGGCTGTCCCTTGCGGCGCTGCTGCTGTGCGCGCCCCTCGTGGTGGCGTGGGGCGTGCCCAGGCGAGTGGCGTCGGCCGTCAAGCGCGGCAACGCCGCGTACCACAAGGAGAACTACGACCAGGCTCTTCGCGAGTATGCCGGCATCGAGGACCCGGGACCGGCCGAGCCCATCGTGCGGTTCAACTCGGGCGACGCGCTCTACAAGAAGGGGAGCCACAAGGCCGCCGTGGAGGAGTACCAGCGGGCACTCGGGAGCGGGTCGGACTTCGACGCCAGCGTGCACTACAACATCGGCAACGCGGCGTTCCGGATGGGCAAGCTCGACGAGGCCATCGCCGGCTACAAACGCGCGCTCGAGCTCCACCCATCGGACGCGCGGGCGAAGCACAACCTCGAGTGGGCGCTGCGCGCTCGCCAGGAGCAGATGCAGCAGCAGCCGGAGCAAGGCCAAGACCAGGAACGGCAAGACGGCGAGGAACAGGACGGCGGGCAGAGGGGCAAGGGCGAGCAGCGAGACACCGAGCCCCGGCCCTCGCAGGGCCAACAGCAGCAGGCGGAGCCCCAGGGCGCCCAGCCGCAGCAGAAGCAGCCGGCCCAGCCTGCCCAGATGAGCCTGACTCCCGCCGAGGCCGTGCGGCTGCTGCGGGCGGCCGCCAGCGACGACAGGGAAGTGCAGAAACAGATCCTCCGGATGCAGATGGAGCCGGTGCCGGAGCAGACGCCCGAGAAGGACTGGTAGCGCATGCAGGCTCATCTGGGCCTGAAACCCAGCGCGACGCTGCGATGGCTGTTCGTCCCCGTGGTGTTGGTCGCCTCCGGGGCCCCCTGCCGGTGTGCGGACGTGTCGGTGGATGCCTCCGTGGACAGGAGCTCTCTGACGACGGCCGATACGCTCACGCTCACCATTGCCATCACCGCGACGGGCTCCGGCACACTGCCACAGCCCCGGCTGCCGGGCCTGGAGGGCTTCGCCGTGGTCAGCTCCTCCGTAGGCCAGAGCATCAGTCTCGGCATGGGCGGCGGCACCAGCACGGCCACGCACCAGTACGTGCTGCGGCCTGAGCGATCGGGCCGGCTCACCATCGGCGCGGCGACGGTGGAGCACGGTGGCAAGACGTACCGCACCAAGCCCATCGCCATCACCGTGCGGCGCGGCGCGGCGCCCGCGGCCCCGCCGACACCGCGACCTCCAGCCCCGGGGGGGAGGCTGCCCGCGGGCCCCGTGGAGCCACGGCCGGGGCAGGGGGACGAACCCGTCTTCGTGCAGGCCCACGTGGACAAGCAGCGAGCATATGTGAACCAGCAGGTCACGTGGACGTTCACGCTGTTCCGCGGCAGCGGCAGCGCGGACGTCGCGGGCTACCGGGCGCCGACGACGACCGGGTTCTGGACCGAGGACTTGCCCAAGGTTGAGCCCACCCAGAAAGCCATCGGCGATCGAGCCTACATCGTGGAGCAGATCAAGCTGGCCCTCTTCCCCACCCGGCCCGGCAGGCTCACCATCGGGCCGGCGTCGGTGACCTGCAGCTACGGCTTCATCGGCCCCACACGACGGCTGAACACGGAGTCCATCGCCGTGACGGCGCTGCCACTGCCGGCCGACGGGAGCCCCGGCGGGTTCGAGGGCACGGTCGGGCAGTGGCGCCTGGCGGCCAGTGTGGATCGGGCGAGGGCCGCCGTGGGCGACGCCATCACGTACACGGTGCAGGTGCCGGGCACGGGCAACGCCCACACGGTCGTGCGTCCCACCGTGGTGGAGGCCCCGGGCATCAAGCTGTACGACTCCACGGCCGAGCGGACCCCGGACAGATCGGGCGCGACCATCAAGGGCACGGCGCGCTTTGAGTATATCCTCATCGGCACGCGGGCCGGCGACTACGAGATCGGACCGGCGGAGCTGGTCTACTTCGACCCGGCGGCCCGGTCCTACCGGGTGGCCCGAGCCGATCCCATCCGCGTGAGCTTCGCCCAGGGCCCCGGCGCCCCGACATCGGTTGCGTCGGCCGCCACCGACGAGGCGCGCATGAGGGCGCTGCAGGATGCGCTGCGGGACATCAAGCCCGCAGGCGACGGCGGCGGCGCCGCGGCGGCGCCCATCTACACGCGCGGCGCCTTCTGGGCGCTGCAGGCCATCCCGCTGCTGGCCATCGCGCTGGGCATCGTCTACGGGAGGCGGCAGCGCCGCCTCGCCACCGACGCGGCCTACGCCCGCCGGACGCGCGCGGCCGGGCACGCGCATCAGGCCCTGGCACAGCTACGTGAGCGTCTCCACCCCGAGGCGGCGGGCGAGTTCTACACGGGGTTGCACGCGGCTCTGTGCCGCTACGTCGCCGACAAGCTGGGCGCAAGCGCCGCCGCCATCTCCCCCACCTCCGTGGGGCAGCTTCTCGAGGGGGCGGGCGCAACCGAAGACGCCGCCGCCCAGGCCGCCGAGTGCCTCCGCCGCTGCGAGTTCGGCCGCTTCGCCCCGGCCCAGAGCACGCCGGCGCATCGAGAGCGCGACCTGGATCAGGCCGCCGCCATCCTGTCCCGGCTGGAGGAGGAGCGCCTCGGCGATGACTGATCCGCTAGCCATAGCACCACGCCCTCTCCTGCTCGCGGCCGTCTGCTCCGCCGTGTCCCTGGCCCTGTGCACGCCCCTGCCCGCCCAGGAGTCGGCCGCGGCCTTGTATGAGCGTGGTGACTACGCCGCGGCCGTCGGAGCCTTCGAGCGCGAGCTCGCCACGGCAGGACCGAGCAGCGGCCTGCTGTACAACCTCGGCAACGCGTGTTTCAGGGCGGGCCGCGCGGGCGAGGCCATTCTGTACTACGAGCGTGCCGCGCGCCTGGCCCCGAGGGACCCGGACGTGCAGGACAACCTGGCGCTGGCCCGCCTCGCAACCGTGGACCGGTTCGTGGAGCCGCCCCGGCCGTGGCCGCTGAGCCTCATCGCCCGCCTGCACCGCGGGCTCACCGCGGGCGAGCTGGCCACTGCCGCAACCGGCCTGTTCTGGCTGCTGTGCTTCGCCGTCGCGGGCCGCTGCGCGGCCGTGGCGCCACGATGGCGGCGAGCGACCGGAATCGGAGCCGTGGCTGTCGCCATCCTCCTCCTGCTCGCGGCGGCAACGCTCGGCGACAAGCTGTACGGTGAAGCCTACCTCGAGCACGCCATCGTGCTGGCCGACGAGGCGGAACTGCGGAGCGGCCCGGGCGACAGCTTCGCGAGCACCCTGACGCTGCACGAGGGAGCCAAACTGGGGCTCGGGCAGCGCCGCGGCGTGTGGGTGGAGGTCACCACACAGGCCGGCGGCGAAGGATGGGTGCGAGCGAGCCAGGTCGAGGGCATCTAACCTGGACCAAGCACGAACGGCCGCGGGGTGCTGTAACGGAAATGTAACAAGTTGACATAAGGTGTGGGGCATTGTGCGTGTTGTGGGGGTACACAAGCCTCACAAGCGACATAATGAGGCTCTGTGGGGC
>JASFTE010000348.1:0-5686 GCA_050114035.1 Armatimonadota bacterium
CTCCAGTTCCTGGTTCTTTGTCTGCACCTCACTGAGCAGACGGGCCATCCGAGTGCTCCTGTCGCGGTGCTCGCGCGTCTCGCGCATCAGGAGCGCGAAGAACGCGGCCATGAACAGGGCGGATACGGCGAAGGTGCTCACGCGGAGGTACGCCGTTGTCGGAATGCTGATGTCGAAGCCACTCGTGCAGCCCAGCACGGCGTACATGCCCGCCGCGAGGACTGCCGTGCTGACTGCGTCGCGAACGTTCAGCCGAACGCTCGCCTGCAGAATGGGGAGGTAATACAGCGGATAGTACTCGCTCTCCAGGCCGCCGCCGAGATGGACCACGCCCGTAATGAGCAGCACGTCGACGACTAGCAACGGCAATTGGAGCCTCGCTGGGATCCGGTCGAGCAGCTCGAGCCATGTGCCGGCAACGACATACAGGATGCCGAGCCCCACCAGCAGATCCGTGAAGCTCTTCGACCGCAGGCCGGCGATCAACTCCACCTCGAGCATGCAGAAGACGGTGAAGAGCACGAGGCCTCGGGCCAGCGCCGCGGCCTTCTCCGCGGTCGGAAACAGGGCTGTCTCCCGTCGTAGCGCGGCCACTATGCGACGTCCAATCGCTGCCACGTTCCCAGCCCTCGCCTTCGCGCCGCCGCAACGGTCCAGATCACGCCTCGCCGCTCGGCGGCTCCACTATGGTACGGTTGTAGCGCATATGAGTGCGTTTGCCGTGTTGCTGCTGTCATGGCCTCTGCGTCGGGTTGCTCGGATAGGCGGATGTCATGCGCACATGGCCGGGACCGACGTGAGCCGTACTCGGCAATCGCTCTCTATCTACCATTATACATGTCATGATTCATCAAAACATTGTTTTTCATGCTTGTCTATGGTAGACGTTTGCCATATGTTGAGCACGAGTTTCCATTTGCCCGCATATCCACAGCGTGTAGAGGTGCGCCAGGGCGGAATCTGACCATCTTGGCCAGACCGCTAAGTGCCACTGCGCCGTGGACGGAGTGGGAGTGTGGGAGGTGCCAACGCGAGTGCTATCCGTAGCGGACCGCCACGTCAGCCTGGCAGGCACAAGAAAGAGGCGCAACGCGAACGCGTTGCGCCCTTGTCGAAGGCTCTCTTGCTCGGCCTGACGGATCGAGGCAGTCTCTATGGGCGCCAGCCGCGAAGCGCCATCGTCTCGGCCACTCGGCCGACGCCGACGATGTAAGCGGCGAGGCGCATGTCAACGCCTCGGTCCATCGAGGTCTGGAGGACGGCGCCGAACGCGTCCTTCATCACGGTCTCCAGCCGATCGTTGACGTCTTTCAGTGTCCAGCGAAACCGGGCCAGGTTCTGTACCCACTCGAAGTAGGACACGGTCACCCCGCCGGCATTGGCGAGGATGTCCGGGATCAGAAAGGTGCCGTTGTCGGCCAGGATCGGGTCAGCCTCGGGCACAACCGGTCCATTCGCGGCCTCCCCCATGATCCTGGCTTTGATCCGCGGCGCGTTGTCCGCGGTGATCACGTTCTCGAGCGCCGCGGGAACCAGGATGTCGCATTCCAGCTCGAGCAGCTCCTCATTGCTGACCTCGTCAGTGCCCGGGAATCCCACGACACTGCCCGTCTCGCCCTTGTGCTCGAGTGCCGCCACTGGGTCGAGGCCTTCAGTTGAGCAGATGCCTCCCCGCGAATCGCTTACCGCGATGATGCGGCAGCCCCGCTGCGCCAGCAGCCTCGCAGCGATCGATCCCGCGTTGCCATAGCCCTGAACGGCGACGGTGGCGTCCTCCAGGGACAACTCCAGGTGCCGGGCGGCCTCCATGATCGTGTGCACCGTGCCCATCGCCGTGGCCTCGTCTCGGCCCTGAGAGCCGCCGATCTGGATGGGCTTACCCGTGACCACCGCCGGCTCGGCATGGCCCATGACGGTGCTGTAGGCATCCATGATCCAGGCCATGGTCTGTGGATTCGTGTACACGTCCGGCGCCGGGACGTCCACGTACGGCCCGATGATCGGCGCGATCTCGCGGGTATACTCCTTCGTGAGTCGCTCCAGCTCGCCCGACGACATCTCACGCGGGTCACAGGTGATCCCGCCTTTGGCGCCGCCGAAGGGGATGTCCACGATGGCGCACTTCCACGTCATCCAGCAGGCGAGAGCGCTGACCTCGTCCAGAGTGACGTCGGGGTGATAGCGTATCCCGCCCTTCCCGGGCCCCCGCGCCGTGTTGTACTGCACGCGGTATCCCCGAAAGATGCGCTGTCCGCCGTCGTCGAGCACGACCGGGATGGCGATGGTGAACTGGCGCTGCGGTGTACAGAGCAGTTCGGCGAGCGGCTCCGGGAGGGCCAGGGCCTCGGTGGCCGCGCGCACACGCTCCAGCGCAAGATCGAGTTGGTCCGGTTCCGTTACGGCCACATGGGCGGCTTCGTTCGTGGGTGACATCATTCTCTCCTGTCTCTCTTCGATGAACGCAACCGGCAACCGGCAGGCGGCTGCCGGTTGCCTGCACTATAGACCGCAGGTGGTCTGTCTGTCAAGAACGTGTTGGTCCAGCAGGCGCAGAGCAAGCTGGGGACAGCACGGACGGGGCCGGGCGGCATTCCGCGCTCAGATGAAGCTCTCCTGCCCTCGTGGGCAGGACAGGTGGGGGTTGGCAGCGAACCAGGGGCTGCGCCCCGAGGTACTCAGAAGGGATTTCGCTCCATGATGGACTACGGGCTTCTGGTTCCCCCACACGTGCCATTGGCCGACGCCGAACGCCTGGGCGTTGGCTACGAAGTGGCGGCGGCGACCTATGAGGACGTGGCCGGCGATCTTGGCGGTCGCGTTCAGGCGATCCACGCTGCCTTCAACAGCCCTGAGGGCGGGCGCCTGAACCCCGCGTGTCCGGAGCGCGCGGTGCGTGCCGAGGCGCTGGCTCTCTGGCGTGAGGGCCTCGAGGTCGCGGTGAAGGCCGGGGCGTCGCTCGTGGTCGTGCACGCCGCGCCGCAGCACTGGGAGGGCGTCCCTGACGTGGGCCGCTACGAGCTGCTGCTGGATGGTCTGCGGCGGTTGGGAGACAGCGCCGCCGGGCACGACATTCGCATTGTGGTGGAGAACAACCGACGCTACTGGGGCGAGACGCCTGACGATGCCGATCCGCGGGACGTTGATCTGGACGCCCTGGACGTGTACTTCGCCACGTTCCCGGAGGACTGGATCCAGCTCGCGGCCGACGTCGATCATGAGAGCGTCCGCCTCTGCCTGGACACGAGCCATGCGACGACCGTGGCACACGAGAAGCCGGCAGGGGCAGAGCGGGAGAGTCGTCTCTCGGACTACCTGGCGCAGCCGGATGCCATCACCCACATCCACTGGTCAGGCAACCACCTGAGCACGCCAGAGGGCCGGCTCGATTCACACCTCGGGGTGGGCGAGGGCGACTTGCCGAGGGAGTTCCACGCGCGCATCGCGGAGCTTCCGGCGACGAAGACCTTCGAACATCCCGGCATGGATCGAGTGGCGGCGAGTGTGCGGTACCTGCGTGAGGAGCTGCGGTCCCGATGTTAGGGCGGCCCGGCTCCGCGACCCTCGCCCAGCCGTCGATCCGTTGACAGTGCGCCACCGACGGGATAAAGTGACCGCGACGCGGCGTCATGCATCCTGGGCCAGGCGCGTGTGCAGGTGACCCATACGCAGCATGCGGCGCCGCACGTCGTACCTCGACATTGCTCGCCTACGGCCTCGGGGGCCATCGCCGAGACTGCACGCTGCGCTCCGAGAAGGGGCGCGATCTGTACCATGAAGCATGCTCGGGTCCTCAGCGCGATCATCGTCTCAATGTCTTTCTTTGCTGGCGCGGCGCCGGCCGCCGACTGGCCCATGTGGCGGTGCGATGCACGACGCAGCGCCACGACGACGGAGGAGCTGGCTCCCACGCTGCAACTGCAATGGGTGCGCGAATGGCCGGCCCTCGAGCCCGCCTGGCCCGACCAGAGCAAGATGCGCTTCGATGTCGCCTACGAGCCCGTCGTCATGGGCAAGACGATGTTCGTCGGCTCCCCGCGCACCGACAGCGTCACTGCCCTCGATACCGACACCGGCGCGGTCAAGTGGGTCTACTACGCCGATGGTCCCGTGCGCTTCGCCCCAGTGGCCTGGCAAGGCAAGCTGTACTTCGTGTCGGACGACGGGCATCTGCATTGCCTCGACGCGGCGACGGGCGCTCTGCGATGGAAGGTTCGGGGTGGGCCATCGGACCGGAGAGTTCTCGGCAACAAGCGCCTCATCTGCACATGGCCCGCGCGCGGCGCGCCCGTTCTTGAGGACGGCAGGCTGTACTTCGCGGCGGGGATCTGGCCGTTCATGGGGATCTTCATCCACGCGGTTGACCCGAAGACGGGCGATGTACTCCTGACGAACGACGGCACCGGGGCAACGTACATGCTGCAGCCGCACAGCAGTCCCGCCTTCGCCGGGGTCGCGCCGCAGGGGTACATAGCCTCCGCCGGAGGTAGGCTGTTGATCGCGGGCGGGCGCTCGGTGCCGGCGTGCTTCAGTCGCGACGACGGCGAGCTTCTGTACTATCGCCTGTCGGAGAACGGCAGATACGGCGGCTACCATGTGTCGGCAACCGCCAGGCACTTCTTCAACGACCAGCAGATGTTCAACCTGGCGACTGGCGAGCGCATGCCGGATCTCGACTGCACACCCGTCGTGACTGACGGCGTCGCCTACGGGGCCGAGGATGCTGACGTCCACGCGTACGATCTCGATAGTCCGAAATCTAAGATAGTGAAAGACACGAGGGGCAGGGATCGGAAGGTCTGGTCGATCTCGCGGCTGTGGTCGCTTGATGGGGACGTCGCGACCGTCTGGCTCAAGGCCGGCTCGCGGCTCTACGCCAGCACAGAGAGCGGCCTGAAGGCCATCGATCTTCCGCGGGCAGGCGGGGAGCCGAGTGTATCATGGGAGGCATCCATCGACGGCACGCCGGCGGGGATGCTCGCGGCCGATGGCAAGCTCTTCGTGACGACCCTCCAGGGGCGCATCCTCTGCTTCGGCCCCAACGCGACGGAGCCGACGGTGCACGCGATGCCGGATGCTGGCGAGGCGCCCGCTCCGGACAGGTGGACGACGGTTGCCGGTGACATCCTCAGGGAGACGGGCGCTACCGAGGGCTACTGCCTCCTGTGGGGCCTCGGCACGGGACGGCTGGCGGAGGAGCTGGCCCGACAGTCCGCTCTGCACATCGTCGCCGTAGATCCGGACGCCGGGAAGGTGGATGCAGCTCGCCGGCGCCTCGTCGAGGCGGGTCTGTACGGCTCGCGCGTGGCCGTGCAGGTGGGCGATCCCCTATCCTTCGACTTTCCGCCATACATGGCCAGCCTCATTGTGTCCGAGGACCTGCGGGCCGCTGGCGTGGACTCGCGCGCGACGTTCGCCCACAAGCTCTTCCACGCGCTGCGCCCCTACGGCGGTACGGCGTGCCTGGCCATACGTGCCCGGGGACGGACTGTGTTCAGGAGCGCCGTCGAGCGGGGCACGCTCCCGAATGCCGAGGTGCGGGTCGCCGGTGGGTACACGCTGCTGACGCGCGCCGGGGCCCTGCCGGGATCGGCCAACTGGACGCACCAGTATGCGGACGTGGCGAACACGGCCGTGTCGAGGGACCAGGCAGTGCGGGCGCCGCTGGGCCTGCTGTGGTTCGGGGGCT
>JASFTE010000349.1:0-5670 GCA_050114035.1 Armatimonadota bacterium
CAGATCCACGAGCGGCCCCGACTGCGCCACTGCCGTCCCCAGGGTCTTCGCTGCGGCAAGCCGGACAGCCCCGTCTCCATCGTGGAGCGCCGAATGGAGCGCCTGTACGGCATCATCGTCGCCGCCCGGGGCTGTCGCCCCAAGCGCTGTGGCAGCGATGGAGCGTATGGCAGCATCGGCGCTCCCCAGCGCCGCGAGCAGCGGAGCACGCGCTGCCGGTCCGGTCGCCCGCAACGCGGCGACCGACGCCAGCGCATCCGGCCAGACAACGTCGGCCGCCAACCGCTCCACGATGGCCGCGGCGATGGCCGCGCCGCGCTTCGTCACCTGCTCGGTCACTACCGGCCCAGGTTCGTCCGCGCCTTCTCTGACGGCGAGGGCCAGGCATGCGACGCTCGCCTCCGCGTCCAGGTCCATACTTGCCGCGGCGGCGTTCTCCCGGTGAAGCGCCCACGCCGCCGCCCCACGAAGCTCGGCCTCGGAGCTCGCAAGAAGCGCGTGCAGCCTCTCATTGATGAGGCCCCGCTGTGCCTCGGCCAGCTCCCGGGACACCCGTCCGAGGCCATGCACCGCGTGCCACTGCACGTCCGCGTCGCTGTCACCGAGAGCCGCCAGGAGCGCATCCCTCCCCCTGGACAACACGCTTGGCGGACAGCTTGCGGGGTTCGCGCACATGTGCCCGATGATGCTGATGGCCCGCTGCCGCATCGGCGCCGGACCTCTGTGCGTCAGTCGCAGGAGGGCCTCGGCGGCCTCCGTCGGGCCGGGGTCGGCACGCACATCGCATATCAACATCACGAGGGCGAGAGCCGCCGCGCGCCAGCAGTTCGGATCGTCGCTCTCCAGTGCGGCGAGGAGCTTCTTGACGGCCGGCGCCCCAATGCCCGCCAGAGCCCCGGCCGCCGCCTCTCGCACTCGACCCTCATCCTCACCCAGCGCCTCCTTCAGACCGCTGACGGCGGACCTGCCGGCCGCCACCAGTTCTCGCTGCCCCTCCTCGCGCACAGCCCGCTCGCCGTTGTGCAGCTTGGCGAGGGCCCGGTCGAGGGCTCCCATCTGGTGGCGCGGGCGCGGGACGGTCTCCTGGGCGGCGCACGGGACGTAGGCCTGACCGGCGAGCGCCGCGACCGCCGTGATCACTGCAGGGACAACTCCGTGCTGGGCCATGTTGGCAACACCGATGCGTGTGATGATTCCCGCCGTTGGTTCTGACCCACTGGGAGGCTGTTGAAGAAGCCACCCCGGGTCTGGCCCTCCGCGCCACGCGCCGCAGAACTGGCTCGTGACACGCTATTGGCTGCACCCTCGCGGCTTCTTCAACAGCCTCAGTGGCCGCCCAGTTGTTTCGCCCGAAAGCGCTCAATGCCTGCTTCGGTCACTCATTCGCAGCGTCGCTTGACAGGGAGAAAAAGTAGGTGCTATGGTAGCAGGAGTGGGGCGGGAGAGCGCCGGAGGAGGTACGTCATGTCCGCGAAGCTTGACGTACGCAAGCGTCGCATTCTGGGGGCGCTTGTTGCCGAGCATCTCCGCACCGCCGAGCCCGTGGGCAGCGAGGCGATCGCGGGCCGGCGAGGCCTTGACGTCAGCCCGGCCACGGTTCGCAACGAGATGCTCAAACTCGAGGAGGCGGGCCTGCTCGAGCAGCCGCACACGTCGGCGGGTCGCGTGCCCTCGGACAAGGGCTACCGTTTCTACGTTGACGCCATGCTGCGGCCACGCACTCCTTCGCGGCAATTGCGGTCCCGGGTACGGGAATGGTACAGCCGGGCCGGCGAAGAGCTGGGGGAGCTCCTGGCCGCCACATCGCGTCTGCTGAGCGCGATACTGCAGCATCCTGCCGTCGTGCTGGCCCCCGAAAGCGATGGGTGGCGGTTCCGCCACATCACGGCGTCGGCAGTCAACTCCCACCATCTGCTGGTGGTTGTGGTCACGAGCACGGGCGAGGTGCACCATCGTCTCCTGCCGAGTCCGGCGAAGCTGTCGGGCGCGCAACTGCGCGGCATTAGCGACCTGCTGAATGCCCGGCTCAAGGGCGCGACCGCGTCGGCCGTCAGCCGTCTCGAGATGGACGAGTTGTGCCGCCAGTTGGGGCACCTCAGGGTCCCGCCGGCGGTACTGCAGCTCATCAAGGATAGCCTCGCCACCGAACACGAGCAAGACGCGTACATCGACGGGATGCTGTACATCCTCAAGGAGCCGGAGTTCGCGAGCATCGACAAAGTGTCGTCGCTCATGGCCATGTTCGACCGTCCTGAGGCAGTGCGCTCGATCATCGCGCCTCCGGACGCGGCCACTGCCGTGCAAGTGACCATTGGATCCGAGAACGCGGTGCATGACGTCCGTGACTGCACGGTCATCACGACAGGCTATAGCAGCGCCGCGGGCGCGCGTGGGGTCATCGGCATTGTCGCACCGCGCCGCATGGACTACGAGAGCGCTATCCCGGCTGTTGGGCACGTTGCGCAGCGACTGGGCGAGACGGTCACGCGAATGATGGATGAGTAGGCTGGGCCGATGCACATCCGTGCTGCACGGGCTCAGCGCGTCCTGTGCGAAGATCGTCCGCGAACGAAGCCCATGGCTGAGACACAGTCTCAGCCATGTTCGTCTGTGGCGACATCCCGGACCCCTGAAGCGGGAGCCGGACCATATGACCTACAACGAAGGGCAGGGCGACGTGCCGGCAGAAGCGGCGGACGCCCCGGGAGAAGACGCGGCCGGGCCAGAGCCGATGCCCCCTGAGGGGGCGCAGTCGGACCTCACGCAGCAACTGGCCGACGCACGCGGCGCTCTGGAGGACATGGAGCGGAAGTACCTCTACGCCGCGGCCGAGCTCCAGAACTCCAAGCGGCGGATGCAGCAGGAACTGGCGGGCCGCATGCAGTTCGCCAACGAGCAACTCCTGGCCGATCTGCTGCCCCTACTCGACAACTTCCGGCGCGCCATCGAGAGCACTCCGCCCGAAGCCGATGCCGCAGGAGTTCTGGCCGGCGTCCGGATGATACTGCAGCAGCTCGAAGGTCTCTTGCACTCCTACGATGTGGAGCAGATCGCAGCAGAGCCAGGCACCGACTTCGACCCCGCCGTCCACGAGGCCGTCGAGCGTCTGGATGCCGAACCCCGGCTGCAGGGCAAGGTGATCGAGGAAGTGGCCCGCGGCTACACGTTCCGCGGCCGCCTGCTGCGTGCCGCCAAGGTGAGAGCCGGGGCGCTTGCCGGCGAGGGCGAGTCCCTCGCGGAACCGACCAGTGCCACAGAGCAGGCTACGGCAGGAGAGGAGGGCCCAGGAAAAGACCGCAGCCAAGGAGGAAACGACGCAGGTGAGACGAACTGACCACCATGATACGGCTCCGGATTTGGGCCGCCCGTCGGCTGGATTCTGGGCTTTCGCACGGCGCTTGACAGCGCTGACATGGCGAAGCTATAATCCGCCGCGAGGTGGTGGCCTGTGGCCGAGCCGGCACGCCCCGAGGGGGAGGCGCCCCCAATGTTGAAGCCTGAAGTGGAGGAGTACGCGAAAATCCGGGTCGTAGGGGTCGGCGGCGGGGGTACGAACGCCGTCAACCGCATGATCGAGGTCGGTCTGGTCGGCGTCCAGTATGTGGCCGTCAACACGGACATGCAAGTACTGGACCTCTCAGCCGCCGACGCCAAGCTCCAGATAGGCACCGAGCTCACCAAGGGACTGGGAGCGGGCGGCGACCCGGAGATCGGCCGTCAAGCGGCTGAGTCGGGACGCCAGGACTTGATGATGGCCCTCGACGACGCCGACATGGTCTTCATCACGGCGGGCATGGGCGGCGGCACGGGCACGGGCGCAGGACCTGTCATTGCCAGCGTTGCCCGGGAGATCGGCGCACTCACCATCGGCGTCGTGACGAAGCCCTTCGGCTTCGAGGGCCCACATCGCCAGACGGTGGCCGAAGAGGGCACGGGACAGCTCAAAGAGGCGTGCGACACGCTCATCGTCATCCCCAACGACCGTCTACTGGCCCTCACCGAGAAGCAGTTGTCGGTGGTGGAGGCCTTCGCCTTCGCCGACACGATACTGCAGCAGGGCGTGCAGGGCATTTCCGAGGTCATCGTCGTGCCCGGGCTCATCAACCTCGACTTCGCCGACGTGCGCGCCGTCATGGAGAACGCGGGCACGGCTCTCATGGGCATTGGGCACTCCTCCGGCGAGCACCGGGCCCACGACGCGGCACATGAGGCAATCGCCAGTCCATTGCTGGAAACGACTATCGGCGGCGCCCGCAAGGTACTGGTCAACGTCACCCACGGCCGCGACTTCTTGCTCGAGGAGCTTCGGGAGGCTATGGAGGTCATCAACGAGGCGGCCGCCGGCGACGACGGCGCTGCCGATCTCGTGGTGGGCTCGGTCATCGACGACACTGCCGAAGGCGAGGTGCGCATCACCGTTCTGGCGACGGGCTTCGACGTGGCCCGTCCAGCCGCACCGAAGCGACCCGAGACCGAGGAGAGCGATGAGGAAGAGCCCGAGGAAGAGCCGGAGCAGGCCGAGCAACCCGAGGAGCGACCAGCCCAGGAACGCGCCGAGCTGCCCACCTACGACGAGGACGACATCGACATCCCGGCGTTCCTTCGCCGGAGGTAGCAGATACCTGCGAGACCAAGCGGCGCATGGCTTATCCCATGACCGGCGCCGGGAGGCAGACCGGGAAGAGGGCACGCCACCCACAGGAGCTGAGCGATAGAGCGCCGGGCCTCGCGCCCGGTGCTTCCGTTTTGTGAACGCGAGGGCGAAAGAGGGCAGGCCGCCATGTCGGGACACTCCAAATGGCACAACATCAGGATGCGGAAAGGGCGCCAGGACGCTCAGCGGAGCAAGATCTTCAGCAAGCTCTCGCGCGAGGTCATCGTGGCGGCCCGGGAGGGCGGCGGTAACCCCGACCTCAACGTTCGCCTGCGCACCGCCATCCAGGCCGCGCGCGACGGTAGCATGCCGGTGGACACTATCGAGAAGGCGATCAAGCGCGGCACGGGCGACCTGGAGGGCGTCAGCTTCGAGGAGGTCACATACGAGGGGTATGGGCCGGCAGGAGTGGCCCTCTTGCTGCATGTGCTCACCGACAATTCGAACCGCGCCGTTGCCGAGCTGCGCAACATCATGCGCAAGTGCGGCGGATCGCTGGGTGAGGCCGGATGCGTGGCGTGGATGTTCGAGCAGAAGGGCTCCATCGTCATCGAGAAGAGCGGCGTGGACGAGGAGCAGTTGATGGAGATCGCCCTCGAAGCGGGCGCTGACGATCTGCAGGAGCAGGACGGCACCTTCGAGGTGACATGCGAGCCCGCTGCGCTGCAGGAGCTGCGTGACCGCATCGAGGGGTCCGGCCTGCAGCCGATGAGCGCGCAGGTCACGATGGTCCCACACACGGTGACCGAAGTGGACGGCGAGGACGCCGAGCGGATACTGCAGCTCATGACAGAGCTCGAGGAGCACGACGACGTCCAGCGAGTCTACGCCAATTTCGACATACCCGACGAGATCATCGCACGTCACGCGGAGCAATGACAGAGGCCGGCGTGCGATCAGGAACTGAGTCGTCGCCGCGCCCGGCACAGGGCGACGGCAGTGGCGGCCGACGTCGTAGTCCCTCCCGAGACCGCAACCCAGCCGTGGCGGCAGCGTACTGTCTAGCCTGCATAATG
>JASFTE010000350.1:0-5646 GCA_050114035.1 Armatimonadota bacterium
GCCCGTCCGGTCCCACGGTCACCTCACGGGGCCGATCCGCAATCGGGATGCTCCGCAGCGACCACGGAGACGGCGTCTCGATCGCCGCGTCGCCGACCGCGTCCTCATCGTAGGCGCCCACGGCGGCCTCGATCTCGGGGAGCACCTCGAAACCCTCGGCGCCAAAGTCGATGCCCTCGATGAACTCGGCGACCGCGCCCATGTGCCGCCACAGATCGTACGTGTCGAGCCAGCGCCACCACCACGGCATCCCCGTCCCGCACTGGCCGCTCACGAGCGTCGTCCACATGCCCTTATACAAGGAGGCGCCGCGGGAGTCGGCGTCCGCGTGCAAGTTCCGCGTCCGCCCGAACTCGCCCACGAGCCGCGGCTTCTGGTGCCGCGAGAGCGCCTCACACGCCGGGTGTATCTGAGCGGCAAACTCCCCCGGGCCGATGTAATAGTGGTGCCGCTGCACCAGGTGCATGAGCGGCTGATCCCACAGCGCATCATCGGGCAGCCCGGCGAAGCTGCTGGTGATGATGTGGCCGTTCGGATCGGTCTCGGCCAGATGCTCGGCCATCTCAGCGTGCCACCGGCGCACGATCTCCGGGTCCTTGCGCCACGCGTCCACGAGGTTGACCTCGTTGAAGAACTCCCAGCACATCACGGACGGATACGCGCTGTAGCGGGCCACAAGGTACCGCAGGCGGCGCTTGAGAATCGCGCGGGCCGTCTCGTCGGTGTAGAAGGCGACGGCGTCAGCGCATGGGCCGCCGTTCTCCCTCGCGAAGAGCGACCGCGACCACGCCGGGCCGCTGCCGCCCGTCGTCTGCGTCTCGCGGAAGTCCATGATCGCCGGCATGATGTAGATCCCGCGCTCGGCGGCCAGCTCGAAGACCCGGTCGAGTTGTGCCGCCCGGGCCTGGTCGAAGCGTCCGAGCTGCTCGGTCTCGAATCCCAGGTACGGCGGCGAGAGCCAGAGGCGGACGAAGTTGCCCCCCACGGCGGCGATGCGGTCGAAGTAGTGCCGGTACTCCTCCACCTCGCGGGCGAGGATGTTGCTGCCTATCAGGAACAGCGACTCCCCGGAGTCCAGCCGCAGGTAGCGCGGGTCGCGCTCGTCCACGCGGGCGAGTCCGCCGCCCGCGCCTGCCTCCACCCACTCCCGCAGCGGGCTGCCCTCGGCCTCATTGACGCGCGCCACGAACCTGTACCGTCCGTTCTCCTGCGGGAACACCCGCGCCCGCCATTCACCCAAGCCGTCGGGCCGCCATGTGGTGGCCTCAAAGATGGGCGCGAACCGCCATACGATCTGGCGCCAGCCCTCGCCGCGGCACTCCTGCGTCGTCGTCTGGAACTTCTCGTTGGCCGAGTTGTAGAACTCGATCCCCAGCCGATTCACCTCGAGCCCGGCGATGGGCTTGATCCAGACCGACAGCGTGTCGAAGTCCGACCAGTCCTGCGTCCCCAGCGGCAGCGTCGTGCCCGGCCAGCGCGCCCGTTCCGGCGCGGTCGTGACCTCGAAGTGCATGGCGCCCTGCCCGGAGTGCGCCTCCGTGATGCGCGCTCCCGGCGTCCAGCGGAACTCGCCCTCAACGTCGTCGAGCACGCGCCGCTCGCCGGTCGCGCTGCTCGACACCTCCAGGTCATCCACATCGAAGGCGATGCGCGTCCCCTCGGGCCAGTCGCTCGCGTTCAGGAAGAAGTGGAAGCGCTCCACCTCGCGGAGCGCCGACCCGGCCGCCTCGCCGGTGTGGGGCACGATGTAGAATGCCGGGACGATCGTGGTGTGCCCCGACGGCGCGATGACCTGCACGCGCACGTCCAGCTCCGCCGGGTCGTACGGGTTACCGACCTCACGGTCCACCTCGACGCTCAGCTCGAGCGGCTGCCGCTGCTCGAGCCGCTCCGTGAGCACCTGCAGATCGCCGATCGCCCCAAGGGCGCACGCGGCGCCCGCCAGCAGCAAGCATGTGGCAGACGTCATCCCGAATCACCTCGATCACGGGTGAGCAGGCTCACGGCCACGGCCACTGCCACCGCGATGAAGAACGCGGGCACGAGCTCGTACACGTCCACGCCGACGCTCTGCTCCAGCAGCTTCCTCAGGTACAGCTTCCACAGCAGCACTACGCCGAAGCCGGTGACGATCCCGGTCAGAGCCCCCCAGCGCGTGAGGCCGCGCCAATACAGAGACAGCAGGATCACCGGCCCGAAGCTCGCGCCAAGTCCTGCCCACGAGAACAGCACGAACCAGAACACGACGCGCGTCTCCGTGAGCGCCAGCCCGATGGCCGCCAGGCCCAGCGCGATGACGACAGCGCGACACAGGATCAGCATCCGCCGGTCGGCCAGGTCACGCCGGAACAGCTTCCGGTATGCGTCGTGCGCCACGGCGCTTGTGGCGACCAGGAGCTGCGAATCCACCGTGGAGCGCGCCGCCGACACGACGGCCGCGAGGACGAGCGCGGCGAGCACGGGCGACAGATAGCGCTCGGCGGCCGCCAGGATGCCGTGCTCCGGGTCGGCCAGGTCGGGGATGAGGCACCGCACGGCCATGCCGAGGAAGATGGCGCCGAAGAGCGAGACGACGCCCCACGTGATCGCTATGACGCGCCCCTGGGCTATCTCCCGCGGCCCACGAGCCGCCATGAACCGCGTGATGACGTGCGGCGTGCCGGGGTATCCCAGGCCGATGCCGAGCATCCCAATCAGGAAGCCGAGAAAGGCCAGGGACGCCCGCCCGCCCGTGATGGAGGTGAGAACGGTCTCCGCCTCCTGGGCCGCCAGGCGCTCCCAGAATGGGCCGGGGCCGCCCATGAGACCGATGAGGAACATGGGCAGCAGCGTCAGCGCGACGGCCATCATGGCCCCCTGAAGCACGTCCGTCCACGATACCGCGCGGAAGCCGCCGGCCGTCGTGTAGATGATGGTGATCGCCGCGCCCAGGATGACGCCCCACTGATACGGGATGCCGAGCATGGCGTCGAACGCCTTGCCCATGCCGGTGAGCTGCGCGGCAACGTAGGTGAACATCAGGAGCAGGATGATCAGGACCGCCACCGCGCGGATGGCGCCGCTCGTGTCGCCCACCTGCGCCTCGATGAAGTCGGGCACCGTGACGGCGCCGAGCTCGCCCGTGCGACGGCGCAGCCTCTCCGCCACGGCAAACCAGTTGAGGCAGAAGCCCGCCAGGCACCCCACGGCGATCCACAGCGCCGCCACGCCCTCCGTGAAGCCCATCCCGACGCAGCCCATGAGCAGCCAGCTACTCTCGGAGCTCGCCGCCGCGCTGATGCCCACGACCCACGCTCCCAGGCCGCGATCCGCCAGGAAGAACCCCTCGGCCCCCCGGGCCCGCCGGGCCGCCGCGAAGCCGATGGCCAGCACGATGCCCATGTAGATGATGAAGACGGTGAGGATGACCGGATCCATGAGTCAGTCACCCACGTGCTCGACGGTAGCCCTCAGGACTGCCTCCGACGACCCCAGGAGGCGGCGGAGGCTCTGCGCCAGGTGCGCTTGCCGAAGAGCTCCCGCGCGAAGGGCTCGAGGAGGTGATGGAACATGGTGCGATGTCAGCCCCTTCCACTGCTCGTTCCGCTTCCGCAGTGGCCCGCGAATTCCTTGGTCCGGAGCCGGACGCAGGAGGAGCCCGGCGCATCGCGGCCGAAGTGGGGCGCACCCATCCGCACTCACGTGGGCGCCAAAGGGAGGCAACTGCCATGCTCGACAATCTGTCCCTGCTGCGGGACACCCGGTGCAAGCGCATATCAAGCTGGGACACGACGGGCCGCAACCGTGACGCCCTGCACATCGAGAAGGGCGAGACGCGCACCATCGGGGAGATCAGGGGGCCGGGATGCATCCGGCATATATGGGTGACCATCGCCTGCGAGGATGAGTGGTACCTGCGCAAGCTGCTCCTGCGCGCCTACTGGGACGGCGAGGACAGCCCCAGCATCGACACGCCCATCGGCGACTTCTTCGGCGTCGGGCACGGCGTGGTCAACTCATACTCGTGCGCGGTGCTCAACATGTCCGCCCAGCTCGGGCAGCGGAAGCGGGCAGGGATGAACTGCTACTTCCCCATGCCCTTCGCCGAGTCGGCGAAGCTCGAGGTGGTCAACGAATGCGACACGCCGGTGGGGGCGTTCTACTACTACATTGACTACGAGGACCTGGCCCCCGTGGGCGAGCACGGTCGGTTCCACGCCAAGTGGCGCCGCGACAACCCGTGCAAGGGCGCCGTCCCCACGACGCGCGGGGAGCAGCCGGAGCGGCACGCCTCCGGAGGCCCGGCCGTGAACCTCACGGACAAGCACAACTACCTGTGGCTCGAGGCCAAGGGGCACGGGCACTTCGTGGGCGTGAACATGAGCATACACAACCTGTGCGGCGGCTGGTGGGGCGAGGGCGATGACATGTTCATGATCGACGGGGAGAAGTGGCCGCCGGACATGCACGGCACGGGCAGCGAGGACTACTTCGCTCACGCCTGGGGCATGCAGCCGCACAACGCGTTCCCCTACAACGGCGTCTCGTATCACGACCCGGGCACATTCTTCAAGTACAACGAGCGCATCACGGTGTACCGGTATCACGTGCCCGATCCCGTGATCTTCCACGAGTCCCTCCGCGCCACCATCGAGCACGGCCACGCCAACACCCACAGCAACGACTACTCCTCGGTGGCCTACTGGTACCAGACGGAGCCGCACTACGAGTTCCAGCCCATGCTGCCCGTGCAGGAGCGCCTCCCGCGGCCGGACATGGTCATCGGCCCGGACGATCTACCCGGGCCAAAGCGCGTGCAGCAGGCGAAGCTCAAGAGCATGGCCAAGGGCATCGGCGGAGCGAAGCCGCGGCGCAGGAAGTAGCCCATCGAGCCCTGTGAGGATTCGTCCCGAATCCTCACGCAGGCGCGGATTCGGTGTACAATGGGGCGGAGAGGTCAACCGAGGCGGCGAACGACATGGCACTCGCAGGACTGCGGCCAAACGAAGAGCGCACGGTGCGCGGGGTCGTCGAGTGGGCGCGCGACCGGCTCCGCGACCGGCTCGTGGATATACGCCTGTACGGCTCCAAAGCGCGAGGGGATTCGGGTCCGGAGTCGGATATTGACCTGTTCATGCTCGTCACCGAGAAGCTGAGCCGGGAAGAAGATGATGAGTACTCGGAGGTATCGTACGACCTCGACTTGGAGAACGAGACGGTGACGATGGCGGTGATCAGAACGGTCGAGCAGTGGAGCGACCCGCTCAGGCGGGCCACGCTGTTCTACAAGAACGTCGAGAGCGAGGGAGTGCCCCTCTGATGAGCACGGAGGGTGACCTGGCACGGGCGCGGCTCACGCTGGCCGAGGAGACGCTCGGCGAGGCGGAGCTGATGGTGCAGAGCGGGCATCCTCGGGGTGCCGTCAATCGTGCCTACTACGCCGCGTCCTATGCGGGCAAGGCATTGCTTGCCACGAAGCGGCTCGACAGCGCGACACACGCTGGCGTGCTCTCCCTGGTGGGGAAGCACTTCGCCCGACCGGGAATCATCGGCCGCGAGCACGGTAGAGCCCTCAATCAGCTGTTCCGTTTGCGCCTCGAGTCTGACTACGAAGACCTGGTTGAGCTCGAACCGGACCGGGTCCGGTAGCAATTGCGGAAGGCCTTC
>JASFTE010000351.1:0-5643 GCA_050114035.1 Armatimonadota bacterium
TCTTCGGCGCCGGGCACCAGCACGAGGACAAGCTCACGTTCATCCTGTTCGCCGGCGGCCGGCCGCAGATCATCGACGCGGGCAACTACTACTACAACGCCTCCCGCTGGCGCCGCTACGTGCTCTCGACCCGCGGGCACAATACCGTCATGGTCGATGGCCTCGACCAGCACCGGCGCCGCAACCGCGACACCTACGTACTCACCCCGCCCTTCGAGCCGCTCGACAACGTGTGGATCAGCGCTGAGAGCTTCGACTACGTCGTCGGCACGTACGACGACGGCTACGGGCCCGAGCGGAAGAGAATCGCCGCCCACACGCGGAGCATTCTGTTCGTGAAGCCGGACTACTGGATCGTGACCGATACGCTGACCCCGAGTGACGCTGCGGAGCACACGTACGAGTCGCTCTTTCATCTGAACGCCGATGAGGCGGCAGTGGACGACGACACGAAGGCGGTGATGACGGGCGCCGGCGAGCGCAGCGGGGTCGCCATCGTGCCGCTGCCGGCGGAGGGCCTGGAGGTCGAGGTGGTCAAGGGCCGGGAGGACGAGCCGGTGCAGGGCTGGGCCAACCACCCGTGGCGCCCGGTGCCCACGGCCGTGTATCGCCTGCGCGCGAGCGGTCCGGTGGACATGCTCCACGTCCTGTATCCCCGTGCGGCGGGGGACCCGCCCATCGCCACGGTGGAGGCGATCCCGGTGGAGGCCGAGGCGCCGGCGGTCGGCGCCGCCATCCGGTTCACCGACGGCTCGGCGCACTACTTCGTGCAACACAGATCACCGGGTGGCCCGATTGGCTTCGCGGACTTCGAGACCGACGCCCGGATGGCGCTGGTGAAGATGTCGGCCGACGGCGCAGTGCAGGATACGCTTCACGTGGGCGGGACGTATGTCCGGCGCAGCGGTGGATAGCGAAGCGGGGAGCCGCACCAAGTCACCGGGTGGCACGGGTAGCTCGCTACCCGTGGCTCGCGGCGCTGCGAGGGTATCAGTGCACAACGAGGAGGCGTCCACATGCCATTGAGCCATCTGCCACGGAGCGTCGCTGCCATCGCCGGCGTCGCGTGCCTCGCCCTTCCGCCGCCGGTCTCCGCGCAGCAACTCGTGCGCGAGGGCGCCATGGCGAAGCTGGTGCTGGATGGCGGGGAGGATGTGTCGGCGTGGGCGGTCGCCGAGGCAACGGTGACTGCCGACCCGGCGCACGTGAAACACGGCAAGACGGCCCTGCGCCTCGCCATTCCCGTCGATCACCACGCCGGGCAACCCGATTACCCCATCGGCTGGCCGCGCACCAACCGCCCCTTCGGTGAGCCGTGGCAGCAGGACTGGTCGGACTTCGAGTTCTTCAGCTTCTGGATCTACTGCGCGACCTCGCGTGACGCCCTCCCGCGCGAGCCGCTGGGGCTGATTCTCTACACCCCCGACAAGCCGCGGGCATACAACCGGTCGCTCACGGAGCTGAAGAAGGACGAATGGGTGCACATCGTCATCCCGCTCAACCAGATCCCCCGGCACGACAACGTGACGCGCATCCAGTTCTACATCGCCGAGTCGCGCTACCGCGACGGCGACACGCTGGACTTCTACGTGGACGACATCGCGCTGACGCGCTACGCGGAGCCGACCATCGACGCCTTCGCCGTGGGGCAGAGGGCCATCTGGGCCGACGCACGGTGGCTGCCGGCGACCTTCCGGATGCTCGGGATCAACGCGGAGCAGACGGCCGTCGCCGAGTTCCAGGTGAGACGGGGAGACCGCATCGTGGCCACGGCGACGCGAACCGTCGCGCGCGGCGAGCAGCGCGTGTGGATCGATCTCGGCCGGCGACCGCTGCCGGCGGGGAGCTGTGAGGTCGCCGCGCGCCTGCAGGGCGGCGACGCACGAGGCTGGGTGACGGCGCCGGTGCGGGTAGTCGCCAGCCCGTGGCAGGAGGCAGGCAAATGAGAGGAGTTGGGCCGATGAGTGTGTTGCTCACTGCAATCGCGATCGCCCTGTTGGCCGTCGCCGCCGCACCTGCCGCCCGTGGCGACGCGTATCTGTTCGACCTCGGCACGGCCGATTCGGCGCTGCGCGACGGATTCACGCGCGTGACCCCGGAGACGACATACACCGAGGCCCAGGGCTACGGCTGGCGGGGTGCCGGGGGGCTCACGACCCAGGCAAGGGCCTGGACCGGGCCCGTCGAGAACACCAGCCGTGGCTCCATGGAGCCGCCGCCCATTTACACGAACGCAGTAACCGAAGATGTCATCATGGGCGATAGAGAAGCGGATTTCGTGGTCCGAGTGCCGCCCGGGCAGTACTGGGTTTACATACTCTCGGGCGTCAGCGAGAGCAGGCGATCACAGTACTTCGACTTCACTGCACGCGCGGGTGAGGCTGAAGCGCGCGTGCAGGTCGAGGGCGGGTACCGGTACGAGAAACGGCTGCTCGAAGTCAGCGCCGAGGGCGGCGAGATCGTCATTCGCCTCGAGCCGCGCAATCTGTGGCTCGCCAATGCCGTCCTGGTATGGCCCGAGGCGGAAGACGCACGCGTGCGCCGCGACATCATCGAGCCGCTGGAGCACGAGACCTTCGTCCTGCCCCCCGGGGAGTGGGAGAAGTGGAGCGAGGAGCCGCACGTGGATGACACGCCCGTGCCCGACATCTCGGCGGCCGACGAGCGGCGCGGATACCTCGTCCATCACCGCCACTACCTCGAGCCCGTGTATCCCAACACGATGCCACTGGCCCACACGCTGAATCCGTCGCTGCGCGCCTTCGCCTCGCCCGGGGAGTACGAGCCCCTCACGTTCACGGTGCAGCCGCTCACAGGGCTTCGCGCCGCGCGCGTCGAGGTGAGCGACCTCCGGAGCGGCGCGGACGCCATCCCGGCCGACCGCATTGACGTCCGCCGCGTCCGCTACATGCTCGCCCGGCCGAACTACCGCGTCCTCCACACGTACCGCGTGGTGCCGGATGTCGTCGAGCACTTCGACACGCTGGACCTCGAGCCTCAGATCAACCAGCGCTTCTGGCTCACGGTACATGTCCCCGATGGCGCCGCGCCGGGCGCCTACACCGGGCACGCCACGTTCACGGCCGATGGCACGGACCCCGCCCGGGTGCCCATCACGCTCCGCGTCCTTCCCATCAGGCTCCAGGAAGACCCTGACAAGATCTTCGGCATCTACTACCGCCACCCGTACGATCGCGCCGCCTCCGCGCCGGACGATGTGTCGCGGGAGTACTTCCGCCGCAAGGCCGACCTGGAGCACGCCGACATGGTCGCCCACGGCACGCGCAACGTCACGCTCAGCGCCTGGTGCCCGCCGGCCGATGAGAACGGGGAGTTCGCCTTCAACTTCGACCTCCTGGACGAGAAACTCCAGCTCTGGCGCAAGCATGGCTTCAAGCCGCCCATAGTCATGAGCATCAACACGGGCGGCGTCTACCGCAAGCACATGGGCGAGGGCTACGGCAGCCACCTGCGCACCGTGAAAGTCCCGCCGCGGGCATTCTGCAACGAGCTGACCGCCCTTGTGAAGACGCTCGAGGCGGAGCGCCGGCGCCGCGGCTGGCCGGAGTTCCTCTACTACCCCGTGGACGAGCCGGGCCGCTCCGAAGAGGCCGTGCAGTTCATGATCATGGTGCTCAAGGCCGTCAAGGCCGCCGGCGTCAGGAGCTACCTCACGGCCGCTCCCACCCACGAGGCCTTCCAGCCCTTCCGCCCATACGTGGACGTCTGGTGCACGCAGCCCTTCGACCCGGACCGCGAGACCATCCTACAGGACACGCAGGAGCGCGGCGTCGAGTACTGGTGCTACCCCAACCACGTGGCCGGCGAGAACGACCACACGCCCGTCGCCGGCGCGCGCATGACCTACGGCTTCGGCCTGTGGCGCTCCGGCTTCCGCACCCTCATCCCCTGGATCTACCAGGCCAACATCGGCGCCCCGTTCAACTACCTGGACGGCTCCGCCATGGACTTCATGAATCGCTCCGAGCCCGACGGGACGCCCATCCCGGTCACGCTCTGGGAGGCCTACCGCGAGGGCTACGACGACTATCGCTACATCTACACGCTCGAGCAGCTCATCAACCTGGCCCGCGAATCCAGCCGGACGACGGCAAGGGACGCCCTGCAGCGGGCCGAGCGGGAGCTCCGCTCGGTCCGGGACGCCATCGACGTGCAGACCAAGTACAAGTACGATGGCCTCTGGGCACCGGAGGAGTTCGACGTCTACCGCTGGATCGTCGCGTCACAGATACTGCAGCTCCAGCGCGCGCTCGAGTAGCAGCGACCGCTCACATGGCGGCGCCCCTTCTGCCTTGCGCTCATAGACACGGCGCGGCGCAGCCATTACTATGGGCCAGGACCCCTTCGACTGCGCTGGCGCCGAAGGGCGTGCGGCGGAGAATGACGCAAGGCTGCGTGCACCACTATGCGTACAGGCTTGATGCGGGCATTGGATCGTTACCTCGGCACGGTGCTATGCGCCGCTGCCGCGCTCATCGCCAGGCTCTGGCGACGGCGCCCGGCGTGCGACCCGCCGAGATCCATTCTCATCGTCAAGTGTCTTGGCCTGGGCAGCATCTGCCTCGCCGCCCGCGCGCTCAGCGCCGTGCGGCGGGCATACCCGGACGCCCGCATCACCTTCCTCACCTTCGCCGAGAACCGGGAGCTGCTGGCGCCCCTCGGGGTCGTGGACCAGGTGCTGGCCCTCCGGACGGATGGGCTCCTCGGATTCGGGGCAGACACGAGCCGCATCGTGTGGCGGCTTGTGCGCGGGCGGTTCGATGTGGCCCTCGACCTGGAGACCGCCTCCAGATTCACGGCCATCCTCACGTGGCTCAGCGGCGCACCGTCGCGCGTCGGCCTGGTGACGAACGCCGGCCCTCGACGCCGTCTGCTGACTCATCCGGTCGCCTGGGACGAGCGCAAGCACGTCTCGAAGGCATTCTGCGACGTCGCGGCAACGGCGGGGGCGGGCGATGCGGGAGAGAGCGCCCCCCCGCTGCAGGTCCCCCGCGCGGACAGGAGCCGCGCCGACGAGATGCTGGCAGAGGCGGGCATCCCCGAGGGAGACCAGCTCGTGGTGGTGAACGTCAACGCGGGGCCCGTGAGCCTCGAGCGCCGGTGGCCTCAAGAGCACTTCGCCCAGCTGGCCCGCTGGCTGCTGGATCAGCAGGAACTGCCGCTCGTGTTCATCGGCACCGCGGCGGAGCGCCGGTACGTTGCGGAGGCCGTTGGGCGTATCGGCGACGACAGAGCGATCAACATGGCGGGAGCCACGGATGTGGGATGCCTCCTGGCGATGCTGGCGCGGGCGAAGCTGCTGATCACCAACGACACCGGACCGCTCCACCTGGCCGCCGCCCTCGGCACCCCGACGGTGTCCTTCTTCGGGCCCGAGACGCCCGAGCGCTACGGCCCGCCGGGGGACGGACACACCGTTCTGCGCGCGCCCGTGGCCTGCTCCCCGTGTCTGTCGGCCGGGAACATGAAGACCGCTCCGTGCCGCGGCGACAACCTCTGCATGCGGCAGATTCCCGTGGCTGACGCCGTCGCCGCCGTGCAGCGGTACCTGTAAGTGAGCGCCCCCAGGAGGGCGCCATGCGCATCATTGTGACAACATCGCGCCGGCCGCCAGCCGATACG
>JASFTE010000352.1:0-5618 GCA_050114035.1 Armatimonadota bacterium
TCGGTTGCGCATGGCTACCGGAGCCGGCGCTCCCCCTGACTGTCACATACCCCCGCGGCCCACGCGCCTCTTGAGTTGCGCCATATCCAGGACGTTCAGGAGGGCCTTCGCTCGCCGCTCGGGGGTCAGGGACGCAAGCACCGCCTGGCTACCCTCCCAGTCCCGCTCGGCTTTCGCGGCGATCGCAGACTGTAGCACGCCCTTGGCCGTCTCGGGAGCCATCGCCTGGAGCCGTGTCAGGAGCCCATCGAGGACCGCGTCACCTGCGAGGACCACAAAGCGCCCCGCGGCCCCAATGCCGGCGGCCATGACATCGTCGTCCTCCAGGCCGGACACGCGCTCGATGAGCGGCGGTACCAGTCCCCACCTCTCACGGGGCAGGATACTCGGCAGGACTTGGGCTGCGGCTCTTGCCTTGTCCGGGGCGCCGGCGAGCCACGCGCGAACGAACGCAAGCACCGTGTCGGCCGGGGCGTCCCGTGCCAGGCCATACAGTATGCGCGCCAGGTGCTTGTCGGCCGTGGACTGCGCCCGCGACTGGAACTCCGCGTCGGCCACGTCCTCACGGGACACATTCTGCCGGACGATGTCGACCGCCATCCCGCGGGCCGCCTCAGGGCCGTGCTTCGCAACCCGGGCCGCGGCCTGATGGAAGATGCCGGCGTGGCTCACATCCGCCCTGTACGCTTCGGCGAGCAGCGGCCGGGTCGCTGCGAGGTGCACGCGCGCGAGAGCGCCGACAGCTTCGGCGAATGCACTCGCGGCTCCGCTCGCGCGCGGATCGGCGCGCCACCGGGCAACCACCTGATCCACGGTGGCCTTGCAGAGAGCAACGTCGTGGTACGCGTAGATGTCGGCAAGACGGGCCCAGTACACCGGGGCCCATCGGGCATCAGCCGGCGCGGAATCCAGGATCCTCCGTACCTCCGCCACCTCCGGCCCGGATGTGCCGGGCTCGGTCTTCTCGAATGCCTCCGCGATCCTCAGCAGCGCGTCGAGCCGGACACGTATCGACAGCTCTCTTTCTTTGGCAGGATCGGTGGGCTCCAGCGACGCCCACGTTGCTCTCGCGCGGGCGGGCAGGAAGGGAGCGATCGCCCTGCTTCGCTCCCACTCCGACGCCTCACCGCGCAGCCGGCGGGAGAGAGTCCGTTCCGCGAGCAACTGCCCTTGCTCAGACGAGAGGCCCTCGACGCAGTCTGTCAGCAGCGCAATGGCCGCCGCGTAGCCGACGGACTCCTCGGCCTCCAGTGCGAGCCGCAGTGCCCCGTCCCGGTGGTGCTGCCACCACGCAAGCAGTGGCTCTCGCAGCATCCAGCCTCCGCCCACCCGCTTCAGCAGTTCCGCCACCACCTCCTCATCGTATGGCGCGAGCGCAGTTGCCGCGGCCGCGAGCGCACGCGCGTCGTGCGCGCCCAGTGTGTCGCGCAGCTCGATCATCTTGCGCGCCGCCGCCAGCGCCTGCGGCAGGTCGCCCTCCGCGAGCACCTCACACATCTCCGCGAGCGCCCGGCACCGATCCAGCGGATCGGCCTGCTGCAGCGCCACCTGCATGGCGAACGCAACGTCCAGCTCCGCGAGGTCCTTCACAACGCGCTGGTACACCTTGGCGTACTTGTCGTCTACGGGCAGCCTGTCGAGGCCGGCCCTCCGCATCTCGATCGCCACCGGCGCTAGCTCTCCGCGCCCGGGCGCATAGATGGCCTTGTCCAGCTTGCACCGCACTGCCAGCTCCATGGCCTCCTGCGCATTGTCGCGGAACACGGCGGCCACGAGCGCGCCCTTGATGCTGTCGGGATTCGGGAGGTCGCGGAAGGACAGACGGCTGGGATTCACCATCTCGTCGAGGCTGTCGAGCACGCTCGACGGGTCGGCGTGCACCATGTTCATGACCAGGGCTGCGGGGACGCGATGCCAGGTCCTTAGCTCCTCCTTGGCGCGCGCGTAGGCTCCGCGTGGATCCTCGAGGGCGAGCGCTGTGAGGTAGTGTGCGAGGGCTGTGCCGCGGCTGTGCTCGTCCCGGTCTTGTCGAGGAGCTCCGCGGCCCGGTCCAGGGTCTCTGTGGCGAGATCGGGAGCCAGCGGGTAGAGCGTCTCAGCGACCCGAGAGAGAACTTCGGCCCGCGCCCCGGACGCATAGCCCTCCGGCATGGGCGGGCCCCCGCGGGGAGCCGGGACTCCCAGTGGCCGGTCCAGCGCGGCGCGCAACAACTCGACGGCGCCTTCGCCGTCGCCCAGTGCGGCGAGGGCTCGGGCCACCTCGTTGTCCGAGCGCAGTTGCGTGAGGGCATCCCAGTCGCCCGGCACGGGCATACCGGCAGCGGCCCGGTACTCCCTGAGGGCCTGCTCCGGGTCGAGTTCCTGGGTGCGCTTCGCGACCTCGAGCAGCAGCTCTCGCGACTCCGCCTCCACCGCCGCCGTGCGAGCGGCCTCGAGCACCTGCTCGGTCGTCGGGCCGGCCGCGGAGACGCGTGAGGCACACGCCACTCCCAATACGCACGCCAACACGATGCGCATGTCTCTCACACCCTGTCTTCCACGGGCGCATTCCCTCAGGAGAAGGTGCGCCCCTCCGTCCCGGCAAAACTGCCCGCGAGCGCGATTCACTATGTTACCGACCTGCGACGACCTGTCAGAGGACCTCGAGGCCGCCGCCGCGTCCATCCGCGCCGCACGGCGTGTCGCAGTGCTCACGGGTGCCGGCGTCTCGGCCGACAGCGGAGTGCCGACTTTTCGCGGCCACGGTGGACTGTGGCGCGACTCCCGCCCGGAGGATCTGGCCACGCCGGAGGCCTTCGCCCGCGATCCGAAGCTCGTGTGGGAGTGGTACGACTGGCGGAGGCAGAAGATCGCGGCGGTGGAGCCGAACGCCGGGCACATCGCTCTCGCCGAGCTCGAGGGCATGCTTCCGAGGTTCACGGTCATCACGCAGAACGTGGATGGGTTGCACGAGGCCGCCGGCAGCAGGAACATCGTCGAGCTGCACGGCTGCATCTGGCGGGTGCGGTGCACCGCCGAGGGGACGATCACGGGGAATAGGGACGTGCCCCTGCGCGAGATCCCGCCGCACTGCGGCTGCGGGGCCCTCCTGCGGCCGGACGTCGTGTGGTTCGGCGAGGCCATGCCGTCCGAGGCGATGGCGGAGGCCTGCCAGGCCGCCGAGATGGCCCAGGTCATGCTGGTGGTGGGGACGTCGGCGCTGGTATACCCGGCGGCCGCGCTGCCGCACCTGACGAGCCAGCAGGACGGCGTGATCGTCGAGGTCAACCCGGAGCCCACGATGCTGCCAGACGTGACGCACATCGTGCTGCGCGGCGGCGGGGCCGAGGTGCTGCCGCAGCTCGTGGCCGCCGTGGACCGAGCGTGGGCCGACGATGCCGACGAGACGCAGTGAGGTGCGAGCGATGCGACGAGCCATGTGGGCGTGCAGTGTCGGCCTGATGCTGGCCTCGCTCGCGGGGCCGTATGGGCTGTTGGGGAAGCGCTCAGCAGAGCAACCGCGCTTCCCGGACGGCGATGTCAGGCCGAAGACGCTGTACTTCCACAAGGTCGCCTGCTTCACCGACGGGTCCGCACCCTTGCACCAGGCGAGCCCCACCTGCGCCTGGGACAGCGACCGGATCGGGCCCAATGGGAGCTTCGAGCTCGATGCGCGTCTGGACGGCGAAGACGATGGCGCTGCTGAAGGGGTAGAGCCATCCGAGAGGTGATGTGCGATCGGCACGAGGATCTGGATCCTGGCGAGCACCCTCAGCGTGATGGGCCTCATCGTCACTGCGGCGCGTGGGTACGGCGCGGAGGCGCGCTCGTGGGACTTCGAGCAGCCGCTGATCGGCTGGCAGGAGCCCGGGGGGGATTGCGGGATCGTCGTTGATCCGGGCGATGCCGGGAACGATGTCTACAAGATCGTGGCCACTCGCCCGCACCACACCCAGCTGCGTCTGGCGGACAGCGGACAGTGGCCGAACTTCGCGGCGTCGTGTCGGTTCAAGGTGCTGTCGTGGGAGGGCGAGCCGCCGGGGCTGTACGTATACGGCCGGCTGGGCGGAGGCTTCCGCGGCATCTCGGTGAGCCGAACGGGGGCGCGGGCATTCTGCTGGTATGGTCAGGGGAAGCACAATCCGGGCTTGGGCAGCGCGTCCACCTCGTACGAGACGGCGCCGGGCAAGTGGCTGAACGTGAAGGTGGCGTGCTGGGCGGATCACCTCTTCGGCAAGGTCTGGACCGAGGACACGCCGGAGCCGCCCTGGCAGATGTCCGGCGAGTCGCCGGATCAGCCCGAGGGGCTCTTCGGTGTCGGCGTGTGGACCTCGCCCCGCACCGCGTCGAGCGCCGTCGTGCTCGTGGATGACATCACGTTTCAGCCGCTGGTGGAGAAGGATCTGGAGGGGCTCAAGATGCGTGTGCGTCCGCGCCCCCCTCTGGACGCCTCGGTGGCGCCGCAGCAGGGGACCTTCGAGACCGAGACGGACGTCGGCCTGGCAGTCGGCGACACGGTGCTCACCTTCGAGCGCGACACGGGCGAGGTCTCGCACATAGTGCACCGGACGACGGGCCGGGATTTCGTCTCGCCGCGCGACTTCCGCCCGCTCTTTCACGCTGCGCTCACGAAGCCGTACGAGAGGCAGCAGATATCGGTTACGGCTGCCGAGTTCCGGAGGGTCCGCGTCGAGGCAGCCGGCGAGGGCGGAATCGACCTGAGCTTCGCGGAGCACCCGTCCGTGTCTCTCACGGCCCGCGTGCGCGTTGGGGTTGGCCAGGATGCTGCCATACGCATGCGGCTGCGCATGGAGAATGGCTCCGACTGGGCCATCGCCTCCGTGGGCTTCCCTCAGGTTGTGCATCCGGCGCCTCTGGGCGACGATGTGGCGGACGACTGTCTGATCCTCCCCTGGTCCGACGGGTCCATCCTCCCCGCCGCGGGCGCGTACAGCCAGGCGCGGACCATGGTATACCCGGGCCAGGCGTTCACGCAATTCACGGCTCTCTACGACGGCACGGCGGGGCTGTACCTCGCGGCGCACGACTCCGCCGGGCACTGCAAGGAGTGGCGGCTGCGCACCGTGCGGGACAGGTCGGTCCACATGGGCCTCGTGCATCGGCTGCCGGAGGTGCGTGGGCGCGGAGCGGCGATTCCGTACGACGTGGTCCTCAAGACCTTCACCGGCGACTGGCGCGACGCGGCCGACATCTACAAGGCGTGGGCCGTCAAGCAGCCCTGGTGCGCCAGGCGGCTCGCCGAGCGCACAGAGGTCCCCCAGTTCCTGAAGCAGGGCTGCGCCGTCGTCATCGTCTCCGTGAACAACCCCGTCGGACGCGCCAGGACCGTCGGCCCCGACCTGGCGCGCATGGCTGACTTCGCCGCCGGGTATCGCGACCGGACCGGTGTCGCCCACCTCATCGTCGTCCCCTACGGGTGGGAGAACCGGGGCACATGGGCGGGCATCAACTACCTCCCCGCGGTGCCATCGAACGAGGCGTGGAAACGCGCCGCCGCGGCACTGAAGGCGCAGGGCGACCGGGCCGCGTTCATGACCTCGGGCTTCTGGTGGGTGGTGAAGCGGCAGAAGACGAGGAACGGGCCGGCCTTCGACGACACGGGGCAGCTCCAACGGCTGC
>JASFTE010000353.1:0-5588 GCA_050114035.1 Armatimonadota bacterium
ACGGCCGGGAACAGGAGGGCCGAGGAGCGCCCCCGGGGCGTGCTCCTGCGTATACCTGTCCCCATGTGCAGCGGGCCATTCGGCCGGCCACTGCAGCCCGTTGCCCGCTCTGCAACGTTTCCTCCGCGCCCATACGCCCCCGCACACACTCACTACGCTCACTACCCTCACTACCCTCACTACGCTCATCACCGTCACCGGAAGACACGGGCGGCGAGGGCCGCCGGGGGGCGATGGCGAACACATCATGCACAACTCAGGCCACAGGGGAGCGGCGAATGGAGTTTGGCGAGCTACTGCAGGTGGTGGGCGAGGAGTTCTCCGGCGAGCGGTGTCTGCAGACGGTGCGAGGGATCTTCGTCTCGGATACTCGGAGCGACTACCGGGCGTTCCGCGAGACGGCGCAGTACGTGCGCGGGCGGCTCGAGCAGGCGGGGCTCAGCGACGTGCAGGTGATGCCGCATCCGGCGGACGGAATCAGGAAGCACGGCGACTGGATCGTGCCGCAGGCGTGGGACGCCAATGAGGCGAGGCTGGCCATCGCGGCTCCGGCGGGCATGCGTCGGAGCGTCGTGCGCCACCCGGAGAAACGCATCTGCATCGCGATGTACAGCGCCCCGACGCCGCCGGAGGGCATCGAGGCGGAGGTGGTCCTCTGGGAGGGCGCCGACGACGCTGATGACCTCAGCGGGAAGATGGTCCTCACCTCGGAGCGCGTGCGGAGCGTCGCCCGGAAGGCGCTGCCGAGGGGCGCCGTGGGGATCGTCTCGGACTACGCCCATGCCCACGCCGTGGACCGGGATGCCCGGTATTGGGAGAACTACTGCTTCGTCCCACGGAACACGAGCGGCGGCTTCGGCTTCATCCTCTCGCCCGCCGAGGGCGACCGGCTCCGGCGGGACCTGCGGCGGGCGCAGGCTCAGGGGCAGCCGCTCGTGCTCCACGCCGTCGTGGACACGCGGCTCTACGATGGCGAGGTGGACATCGTGACGGGCATTGTCCCTGGGGCCGAGCCGGATGGGGAGGAGGTGCTGCTCGTTGCGCACCTGTACGAGGTCGGCGCCAACGACAACATGTCCGGCGCGGCCGTGTGCATCGAGGCGGCGCGCTCTCTGGGGCGGCTCATTGACGACGGCGCGCTCGCGCGGCCGCGGCGGAGCGTCCGCGTACTCCTGTGCTTCGAGCAGCACGGCACCATCGCGTTCCTGGATATGCACCGGGAGCTCGTCCCCCGCATCGTGGCCGGGCTGAACGCGGACATGGTCGGCGAGGACCAGGAGCTGTGCGGCAGCGTGCTGCAGATCGACCGCACGCCGCCGGCGAACCCGTCCTATACCAACGACCTCATCGCGCGGCTCATCGAGCTGCAGAGCCGCCGCGGGCCGACGTTCCGCTGGCGCGAGTCGTGCTACATGGTGCACGATGGATTCATCTCGGACCCACAGATCGACATCCCGACGCCGTCGCTGATCCACCAGCCGGACCGGTTCTACCACAGCGATGCCGACACGCCGGACAAGGTGTCGCCCGCGACGCTGCAACTCGTGGGCCCGGCCGTGGCGGCGTACGCCTGCTACATCGCGAGCGCGGGCCCCGAGGAGGCGAAATGCCTCGCAAACACCACCGCGTCGCGATCCCGGCGCCGACTGCTGGACGAGAGCGACGCGCTGGCAGAGATGGCGAGCGCGTCTGCTGAGGAGTGCGCCGCGCGTCTGGCGTTTGTGCAGTCACAGGAGGAGCGGGCGATTCGCTCAGTGCAGCGGCTGGTATCGGCGGAGCAGCGCGAGGAGCTGCAGGCACATCTGTCCCGACTCGCGGAGGAATCGGCGCTCGCGGTTGACGCGGAGCGGCGGCGACTCAGCGGCTGCCTCGGCGCCGATGTCCCGGCGCAGCCTGATGCCCCTGATCTCACGGAGGAAGAGAACCAGGCACAGGCAATGGTGCCGGAGCGCATCACGTTTGGCTCGCTGACGATGGCCGACTTGCCCGACGATGCCCGGGCGGGGTTCAGCGAGATCACGTCGCAGACGTTTCCCTACTCCTCCGAGCTATGCTCGGCCCTCTTCTGGGCAGATGGAGAGCGATCAATCCACGAGATCCGTGAATTGCTGGCCCAAGAGCGGGGGCAGGTGCACTTGGGCTTCCTCGTGAGGTTCTTTGGGTTCCTGGAGGAGCATGGGTACTGCAGGATACGCAGATAAGCAGTGAGCGGCACGCGGCATCGAGGACGCGGCAGATGACTGAGCAACCCGAGACGGCAGGCCCCCCGAGGGTCCCCCCGCCGCCGAAGCCGGCCGCCGCTGCGCCGGCCCGCGTCCGCACCTGGCACGTGTCCATGCACGGCGAGATCTACGGCCCGGTGGATGCGGACGCCATGGCCCGGTGGGCGGCCGAGGGGCGTTTCGGGGCACACTGCTGGGTGCGGGAGACGGGCAGCTCGCGATGGGTGGGGGCCGAGTCGGTGCCGGAGCTGCGCAGGATCCTGGCCTCGTTCCCCCTGCCCCTGGCCACGTTCCGCGAGCGCTTCCTGGCGCAACTGGTGGACTGCGTCATCATGGGCGTCCCGGTGCTCATCGCCTTTGTGGGCGCGTGGAAGAGCGGCGTTGGCTTCATGGGCGTGTTCCCCGTGCTCAATCTGATGTTCGGCGGGACGGGCGCCTCTCTGCTCGTCGTGGCGTCCAACGACTGGATTCTCACGGCCTCGCGCGGGCAGAGCCTTGGGAAGATACTGCTGGGCATCGCCGTGGTGAATCGCCAGGGCGCGAGGCCGGACTGGAATACGGCCGCCATGCGGACCGCGGCGAAGTTCGCGGGCCTTCTCCTGGCGGCTATCATCCCGTTCCTCGGCCTGATCGGCGTGCTCTGGTTCCCCCTCGACGCGCTCGCCATGCGGTCCAGCCCCTACCGACAGACGTACCACGATCGCTGGACCAACACGTACGTGTGCCGGCTGCGCGGAGGGCCGCTGGGGCTGCGCGGGCAGGGCTACCCGGACGCCAGCTCCCGCAGGTAGGCGGCGCTCTCCTCGGGCATCACCGTGTTGATCCAGATTCCCGTGCCCAGCTCGAATCCCGCCGCCGTCGCGAGGCGCGGGAGTATCTCGATGTGCCAGTGATAGTAGTCCTCGCAGCTATCCCGCAGCGGCGCCTCATGCAGCACGAGGTTGTACGCCGGATCGCCCACGGCGCTGTGCAGGGCCCTGAGCGTCGTGTGGAGCGCCTCGGCCAGCGGCCGCACGTCGGATTCGCTCGTCGCCGAAAACATGGAGGCGTGGTCTTTCGGGATGATCCACGTCTCGAAGGGCCAGCGCGAGGCGAAGGGCTCGAAGACGAGGTACGAGTGCGTGTCGAGAACGACGCGCTCGGCGGCCTCCAGCTCCGCCTCCATTACCTCGCAGTACACGCAGTGCAGCCGGTCGTCGTAGTGGCGCCGCGCCTCCTCGACCTCCTCGCGCACGTTCGTGGGCGCGACGGGCGTGGCGATGATCTGGGTGTGCGGGTGGGTGAGCGACGAGCCGGCCGGGCGGCCGTGGTTGCGGAAGAAGGCGATGTAGCTGAGGCGCCGATCCTGCTCCAGGGCCGTGAAGCGCTGGCCGGCGGCCATGAGGGCTCGGGTGACCTCCTCAACGGTCATCGTCGCCGGGTTGGCGTTGTGCTTCGGGTGCTCGACGATCACCTCGTGCGCGCCGACTCCCGTGACCGTCGTAAAACACAACGGCTCGCGGACCTTGACCTCGCCCTCGGGCCGCAGCGCCGGGAAGGCGTTGGGTATGACGCGCACCCGCCAGCCGGGGGAGTCGGGCTCGCCGCCCCCCTCCCGGTAGGCGAGCACCTCGGGAGGCGTTCGCTCCTCATTGCCGGGGCAGAAGGGGCACTTCGGCGAGTGCTCCTCGGTGTCCGCCTCGGCCGGCGTCTCCGGGGCCAGGTCGCGGGGGCGCTTGGCCCGCTCGGTAGCCATCACCACCCAGCGTTTCGTTGCCTGGTCTTGCCTGATCTCGGACACGGATCACCCTCCTGTGCCGGGCTACTCCCGAACTCCCAGCGCGCTCAACCGCCGCTGCACGCACCGATCGCGCGGCAGGTTCAGATCGCCTTGACCGCCGAAGCACCCGCTCTTCACGAGGAAGTCGCCGTGCTCCTGGAGCAACTCCCGAATCCCCCGCTCGACCTCCGCCGCCTGGCCCTTGTCCTTGCGCACCTTCTCGGCCACATCGGACTCCAGGCACATGGCGCAGTATCGGGCGTGCAGCCGCGCCGCCTCGATGCGCGTGTGCAGCATCCCGTCGGTGCCGGCGAGCCGCAGCGCCTCATGGAAGCTGCCATCCAGGGCACGCAGCGCGTCCACGCTCTCCTGCGACGGCTCGCCCCGCATGCACCGCCCCACCGTCTCGCGCGCCTGCTTCATGGCATTGGCCGCCGGGCCGTAGTAGTTGGCGCAGAAGTCCTCCGTCGCCGCCTCCAGGTCCAGATCGGCGTCCCACAGCAGCTCGGCATACAGCCACTTGCTCAGCGGGTCGGGCCACCAGACGGCGGCGGGCGGGGAGCAGTCGTAGAAGCCGTCGAAGCCCTGCTCGCGGTAGAAACGGATGTCCTCCTGCATCACGTCGTGCCAGGGGATGAGGAATGTGCGCCCCGCCGCCCATGGCCCCAGGAGCACCAGGTCGTAGTAGTATTCGAACACGGTCTTGGTGCCGCGGTAGTCGTTCCGGTCCAGGTACTCCTGCCACTCGGCCAGCAGGGCGCGGTACTCGCGGCTGGCGTCGCTGTCGTTGGTGAACGGCCCGTGCCGGGCGCCGCCGCGCCGGCGCGGGGCGTAGAGCAGGTCCATGCCCTCGCCGTGATCGTGCAACTGCACCTGCTGCGGCCGCTTGCGCGAGCCGTGGTAGGCGATCCAGCCGAAGCGCTTGGCCGAGCCGCGCTCCACGAGGAGCTTCTTGATGGCGTTGTGGATCGTGATGTACCAGTCGGTGGCGTTCCAGTCCGGCCGCCGGCACTCGTCGCACTGGCACAGGGCGACGGTCCACGTATCGGCCGACCACATGGAGACATAGTCCTCGTTGGGGCAGTTGGTCAGCACCCAGTTGGCCGCGTTGTCAACGAACCAGCGCAGGGCCTCGGCATTCGAGAAGCACAGCGCCTCGCCATTGGCCACGCGCTTGCCCACCGCAGTCATGGGCAGCCACTCCTCGCGGTCGGTGTAGTCCATCTCCGTGGGCTTGCGGCCGTCGGCGTAGTACTGCCTGGCGATGAGCGCCGGCCAGATATGGCCCCATCGGTAGATCCCCAGATGCCTGGCTCTCGCCACTGCGAGCTGCTCCGGTGTGCCGGCGCGCCGGGAGTAGTTGTAGCCCATCCGCGTCGTCTCGGCGGGGTCGCCGGCGGCCGGGTAGCGGCGGGCGAAGTCCGGCTCGCGCCGCTCGTCCAGGTCGGCGGCGACGCTGAGGGTCTTGCGCTTGGGCACCACCACGCCGATGTCCGTGGGCCCGTACCACCGGCAGCCGAGCTGCCGAAGGAGGCCGTAAGCTCCGAAGAGCAGGCCTCGGGGCTGCGTCGCCTCGATGAGCACGTGTCCGTCCTGCACGTGCAGCC
>JASFTE010000354.1:0-5548 GCA_050114035.1 Armatimonadota bacterium
GATCCACGGCCGTCACGGTGCCCGCCGCGGACGCATGGATCGGCGACGAGACGTACCCGTCCGCCTCGCCCACCATGTCGCCGCGCTCCACCCGGTCACCGGCGCGCACCAGCGGCTTGGCCGGCGCCCCCGTGTGCTGCGACAGCGGGAGCACCACCTCGTCGGGGAAGGGCATGCGGCGGATCTTCTCCGCCGCCGTGAGCTCCTTCAACTCCGGCGGGTGCACCCCGTGACGGAATCGCATGCGGCCGGCCATCATCACCTCAATTGAACGGCTCCGCGCGCTTGACCCACTTGTCGAGGTCCTTCTCCTTCGGGTTGAGCGGCGTGCCCGGATGGATGATCCGTACCGGACAGCGCTCGGCGGCCATCACCAGCTCCTTGAACTTGCCCGCCTTCGGATCCTTGATGTACGCCTGCTTCTTGTCGTTGTAGGCGAACATCCGCTTGTTGATGTTGGTGCACTCGTTGCATGCCGTGCATCGCGCGGAGTCGATGTACGGCTCCATGGCCAGGCCTTCCTCTTCCTCCTCCTCTTCCTCCACCGCCACCGCGCCGCGAGAGGCAGCAGGGGCAGACCCCGCCGCCCCCGGTGCCGGTGTGCCGGTATCGAGTGAGACCGTGGTGTCGAGCTTCAACGGCTCGATCGGCATCTCCGAGATCTCGGTCAACAGCTGGTCGATGGTGCGGCCGCCGTTGCCGGAGCGGATCAGGCCCTCCGCCAGTCGCCGCGCCACGAGCTGCGGGTACTGGTGCTTGAGGTCCGCGATCTTTTGCTCGTACTCCGCCTTGAGCTGCTCCACCTGCTCGGCGTAATCGGCCTCGGCCTCCGCCGAGACCTCCTCGTCCAGCCCCGCCATCTCCTTGAGCAGGGACCAGACGTGCAGCCGATCCTCGGCCAGCGTCACCATCTCGTCCGAGACCGAGAGCCGTCCCAGCCGCTTGTCGGCCTCCAGCACGTAGATGAACGGCCGCTTGTCCTCACGGTCCTCCTTGGACAGCGCCACGTACTCGTGGAACGGCACCAGCGCCTCGTCGTCGGCGTCCTCCTGCTTGATGCGCTTGAAATGCTTCTTGAAGCGCGCCTCCGTCGCTGCCCAGTCGGCCGTGGTGACCGGCAACGCCATCGTCTGTTCGTTGCCCTCGTCGTCCACGTACGTGAGGTCGTACTCGGGCCACAGCTCGTCCTCGGCCGGATTCCCGTCGAGCGACAGGCGCTCCGACAGCTTGTCGCCTTCCGACGGATCGTACAGCATGACCGGGTACGACCGGCTCTCGAGCCCGAGCTTGGCCGCGTCCGGCGACTGGTCGTCGCCCAGCCCGTGTTCGGGTGGGCAGGGCGAGTGGAGCGCGAACACGGCCGGCAGGCGCGACTGCAACCCGCGCAGCACCCCGCCCAACAGGTGGACCGGCGCCGCTTGCGACGACTGGAGCACGAACGCGTTGCGGTGCGCCATCGCGATGAGCGCCAGCTCCTTGCGCGTCTCCTCCTTACCGTGCTGGTCCTTGCCGTAGGCGGCCATGTCGCTCACCTGGCCGGTGAAGCCTGAGGTACAGGCCTGGCCGCCGGTGTTGGAGTACACCTGCGTGTCGAGCACCATCACGCGGATCGGCTTCCCGGACGCCAACAGCCGCGAGAGGTTCTGGAAGCCGATGTCGAGCATGGCGCCGTCGCCGCCCGTGGCGAAGATGGGCGGGCACATCTTGAATTCCTCGTCGCTGAACTGGCGCCAGTCGAACTTTTGGAAGAACGGCTCCTGCTCGTCCGGATCGTACGCGCCCTCCAGCTCCAGCTCGGCGCGCCGCACCGCCACGAACCCCTCGGCCATCTTGCGCATGTGTCCCTCGAACACACCAATCGCGATCGAGGGCGCGTCCTGGAACAGGTGGTTGACCCAGGGGAACGGGTACGGGTTGAACGGGTACGTGCTGCCCCACACCGACGTGCAGCCCGTGGCGTTGGCCATGGCGAGCGTCGCGCGGCCCTTGCCGGACGGCCCTTCGGTGTAGCGCCACCGGAGATCCTTGAGCGCGTCGAGCATCGCCGTGATGCGCTCGACCGCCTGCTTCTTGGCGTCGTCCAGCGCGATGTCGGCCTTGCCCTCGGCCACGCCCAGCTCGTGCAGGTCGGCGTCGGACGCCAGGATGCTCCGCGCCCGCTCGTCCAGCCGCTGGATCAGGCCGTCCAGCTTCTCGACGTAGCGCTGCACCCGCGGTAGCATGGTCGCGTTCACCGCGCTCAACACGAGGTGGACCACCGTCTTCTCGCCGCACCCCATGCAGGCCCCGTCGCCGCCCACCATGATGCGGTAGTTCTCCTTCTTGAGCAGGAGGGACGGGAGCACCCCGATCCCTTCCTCCATGTTCGACACGTTGATGTAGCGGTCGGGCGTGTCGGACAGGTTCTCCCACAGCTTCCAGTTGCGCCGCAGCTTGTCCACCACCTCGTCCGTCTGCGGGATCGTCACCAGCGCCTCGTCCGGACACACCTCGACGCAGATGTTGCAGCCCTTGCAGGCGTCGGGGCTCACCGTGATCGAGAGCAGCCCGCCGGTGCCCTTCTCCTGCGCCTCGGGCACGTCGAAGAACGGCGCCGTCTTGGCGAGCGGGAACTCCGCGATCGCCGCGTACACTGGGGTGAACTCGTCGTCGAGCTGCTTGCGCCGCTCCGGGTCGAGCTTGAGCTTCTCGACGACCGACGCGTACGCCTCCTTGAGCACGTCGGCATAGGTCGTGAACGGCACGCCCTTCATGATCTTGCGCGACTCGTTGGCGAGATGCTTCACCACCTGCCGCATCCGATCCATGGACCGGCCGTTGGCGACCGTGTCGATTGCAGCGCCGATCACGTCCTCGATCTCGCTCACGACGCCGGGGATCGCGGCGTCGGGGCACTGCGTCCAGCACTGCGCGCACCCGGTGCAGTTGGCCGGCACGAACTCCGGCACCTCGAACCGCACGTCCGTCATGTCGCGGATCGTCGAGGTGGCCGCCGGGATGGCGCTCAAGGCCGCGAACGGATCGGCGATGCCGTCGGTACCGGTCTTGTACAGGTAGCACACCTGCTCCCAGAACCGGCCCGGGTTGGCGAGACCGGGACGCCACTTGGTGCCGTCCAGCATGCTCGGCATCTGCGGCGTCGTCCCGACCGCCGTCTCGTCCACCGCCAGTGCGTCGAGATCCACCGTCTGCACGCTCTCGAAGCCGCGCCGGATCACGCGCAGGTTGTCTTCCACCACGCGGGCACCCAGGTGCCCGAACTTCTTCTCGAGCTGTTTGGTGATGCCCTCGAACAGCTTCTCCTCGTCCAGCCCCTCGCGCTCCATGAGCGGCGACGTCTTGAAGAACGCCCCCATGAACGCGGCGCCCTGCATGCGATAGCGCAGCTCGGGGTCCGACGCTTCCTCCATCGCGATCTTGAACGCGTTCAGGAAGTGGACGTGGATCCGCTTCTCCTTGATCGTCCGCTGCGCGTCGGCTGGGAGGGTGTTCCACAGGTCCTCGGCGCTGCCGTCGGCCTGGATGATGAACACCCCGTCTTCCGACAGACCGGCCAGTGGGTTCGAGTGGCGGAACACGTTGGGATCGGGCGAGAGCACCACGTTCACGTGTTTCAGTTCGCAGTTGAGTCGGATCGGCTCCTTGGCGAGCGTCGCGTAGAACGTGGTGGGCTGGCCCTTCTTCTCCGAGCCGTACTTGGGATTGGCCTTGATGTACATCCCCATCAGCTCGGACGCCGTCATCGCCAGGTTCTTGCCCATCGTGATCGCGCCCCACCCACCCACGGAGTGGATTCGGATGGAAACCGAGCCGTCGGGCATCAGATCGACGTCCTCACTCGGCAGGAGCGACAGATCCTTCACGTCGGGGTACGCCTCGAGCAGCTCCTCCTGCCAGATCTGGAGCTTGGGCAGCTTGGTGCCCTCGCGCACGAAGTCGATGCCGAGGTAGAACTGGCGCCGCTTCCGCCCGCCGTCGAGCATGTTGTCGACCGCGGCGATCAGGTCGCCGGGCTGGAGGTCGCGGCTGCCGAGCCCGAACGTGCCAGAGTAGAACGCCGGCGCGTCGTCGGGGCGGTAGCTCGCGATGCCGGGGAAGGGGACCGCGTCGCCCGCGGCACGCCCGTTCTCCAGCGCCTTGTGCGTCGCGGCGCGGATCTCGCGCAGGATCGGCTGGTCCACCGCGAGCGGCTGGTCCACACGCTCCAGCACCGCCACGCCCTTCTTGCCCTGGAGGAGCGTGGTGATGACGTCGGCCGGGAACGGACGGAACATCGTTACGTTCAGCACGCCCACCTTGAGCCCGCGCGACTCCCGCAGGTAGTCGATGACGGCCTCGGCGTTGGGGATGACCGAACCCTGGCCCGCGATCACCCACTCGGCGTCGTCCAGGCGGTAGCCCATGGCGCGCGCGTAGCGGCGCCCGGTCAGGCGGTAGAACTCCTCCATCGCCTGGTCGGTGAACTCCACCACGTGGTCGAAGTAGAACGGCCGCTGCGCCGCCACTCCCTGCTGGTAGGAATCCTGGTTCTGCACCACGCCCAGCATGGCTGGGTAGTCGATGTCGAACAGCTCGGGAATGCGCCGCCGCTTCTCACCGAACACCCAGCGCTGCGCCGGCGTCGGCGAGTCGATGATGTCCGACGGGCTGCCGAGATACTCCTTCACCAGCTCGCGCTCGGGCACCTTGATCGATTCCAGCACGTGCGTGGTGAGGAAGCCGTCCTGCGCCAGGATCCCGGGATTGAGCGACAACTCCGCCACCCGGTGGGCGATCAGGTTCAGATCGCCCGCCTCTTGCGCGTCCTTGGCGAAGAACTGGAAGAACCCGGTGTCGTCCACGGCGTGGTAGTCGTCGTGGCCCGCGTGCACGTTGAGCGCGTGCTTGGTCATGGCGCGCGCGCCGATGTTGAGCACGTAGGTGAGCCGTTTGCCGGCCGCCGCGTACAGCGACTCGTGCATGTAGGCGATGCCCTGGCCGCTCGAGAAGTTGGTGGCGCGCAAGCCCACCATGCTCATGCCGGCCGTTACCGCCGCAGCGGCGTGCTCCCCCTCGGGCTCGAAGAAGAGCAGCTTCTTGCCGTGCACGTTGGTGACGCCGGCCGCCACGGCCGCCGCCCAGCCCTCGCCCATCTGCGTGGACGGGGTGATCGGATAGGCGCCGGCGCCCTCGCTGCCGGCCGTCTCCATCTCGACGACGGCGGTGGTGCCGTCCATCGACGTCGGAATGCCGGGGTATTTCGGCTCTACGGGAGGAGTTGCTTCGCGCTTCTTGAACATCAGGCTACCGCCTTCTTCTGGGGTGGTGCGTGCAACTCGAACTGTTGCACGCCCTCGAGCCAGACGATGGCACCCGTCGGACACCGTGCGATGGCCTCGGGCCCCGCCAGCTCGTTCTTCTCGTAATCCACCACCGCCAACCCGTCCTTCATCTCGATTACGCCGGGGGCGGCGTCCATCGCGCAGCGTCCGCAGGCGTTGCACGCCACCCGGCACATCGCTTCGATCTCGTCGCCCTCGAGCGCGCTCTTGCACTGCACGATGAGCTG
>JASFTE010000355.1:0-5544 GCA_050114035.1 Armatimonadota bacterium
CGACAATGAAGCTGCCGTGCCAGAGCTCGTCGCCGCACTCGCCGCACTCGGTGTCTCGGCGGATGATGAAGACGACGAGGTCTTTCCGGTCCGAGGTGGATTCGGGTGGCATGGCGTGCCTCCGGGCTGTCCCGGCGATTGGGGTTACCAGATCGGCCAGCGGCCGGTGTTGTTTCGTTGTGCCCGATCGTCTGCCCTCCAGAGGCGTGAAAGCCGTGGAGCGTCTTGCGGTCTGGGTGGGTTGTATGGGTATTATGGGAGCGAACCGCCGACGTGAACGGGATGGTGACACTATGGAACTTGGGATGGTCGGTCTCGGGAAGATGGGCGCCAACATGGTGACGCGGTTGCTGCGGGGCGGTCATCGGGTGGTGGCGTACGATCTCGACGAGGCTGCCGTTCGGGAGGCCGAGAAGGGGGGCGCAGAGGCGGCGGGCACTCTTGACGAGCTGGTGGGGAAGCTGTCGGCGCCGCGGGGCGTGTGGGTGATGGTGCCGGCGGGGGAGCCGACGGAGGGCGCCGTCCGGGCGCTGGCCGAGCTGCTGTCTGCCGGCGACGCCATTCTGGACGGCGGGAACAGCAACTACAAGGACTCCGTGCGGCGGGGTGCGGTGCTGAAGGAGCGGGGGCTGCACTTCGTGGATGTGGGCACGAGCGGCGGGGTGTGGGGATTGGCGGAGGGGTATAGCATGATGATCGGTGGGGAGGAGGAGGCCGTGGAGCGGCTGCGGCCGGTCTTTGAGACGCTGGCCCCGGCGGCCGACAGGGGCTGGGGGCGCGTGGGGCCGAGTGGGGCGGGGCACTTCGTCAAGATGGTGCACAACGGCATCGAGTACGGATTGATGCAGGCGTATGCCGAGGGCTTCGACCTGATGCAGCACAAGGCGGAGTTCGGGCTGGACCTGGGACAGATCGCTGAGATCTGGCGCCACGGGAGTGTGGTGCGGTCGTGGCTGCTGGATCTGACGGCCAAGGCTCTGGAGGAGCGCCCGGGCCTGGAGGGCATCGCCGCGTACGTGGAGGACTCGGGCGAGGGGCGCTGGACGGTGGAGGAGTCCATCGAGCTGGCGTGTCCGATTCCGGTGATCACCCTGTCGCTGCAGCGGCGGTTCCGGTCGCGCCAGGAGGCGCCGTTTGCAGATAAGCTGCTGGCGGCGATGCGGCAGCAGTTCGGGGGACATGCGGTGAAGGCGGAGGAGTGACCTCGGACGCAGATGGGGGGTGTGTTCATGCCGCGGGATGTGCCTGTTGGGAATGGGTCGCTGCTGGTCAACTTCGATGAGCACTACCGACTGCGCGATCTGTACTGGCCGCACGTGGGGCAGGAGAACCACACCGGCGGGCGGCCGTGCCGGTTCGGGGTGTGGGTGGAGGGGCAGTTTCGGTGGATAGAGGATGCGGGGTGGGAGCGACGGCTGGACTACGCTGAGGATACGCTGGTCACCGAGGTGACGCTGCGGCATCCGGAGCTGCAACTGAAGCTCGTCTGCCACGACGCGGTGGACTTCCACGAGGACGTATACATGCGGCAGATCGTGGTCCGCAACGAGGCCGACAGGGAGCGGAACGTCAGGCTCTTCTTCGGGCACGACTTCCGCATCAGCGGGCATCCGGTGGGGGACTCGGCCTACTACGAGCCGGAGCGCCGGGCGGTGTTCCACTACAAGGGGAAGCGCTGGTTCATGATAAACGCGGCCAAGGGAAGGCCGGAGGAATGGACGCTCGGCGTGGACCAGTGGGCCGTGGGGATCGCGGAGGCCCAGGGGAGGGAGGGGACGTGGCGGGACGCCGAGGATGGGACGCTCTCGGGCAACGCCGTGGCGCAGGGCAGCGTGGATTCGGCCCTGGCGCTGCATCTCACGGTCCCGGCAGGCGGCGAAGCGACGGGATGGTACTGGATCGTGGCGGGGGAGGACTTCGATGAGGTGACGCGCATCAACCGCGCCGTGCGCGAGAAGGGCCCGGCGATGCTACTTGACCGGACGCGGCACTACTGGGCGATGTGGGCCGGCAAGGAGCAGGAGGACTTCGGCGATCTGCCGGAGCCGCTGTGCCGGGTTTATCGCCGGAGTTTGCCCATCATCCGTACGCAGATCGACAACGGCGGCGCGATCCTGGCGGCCAACGACTACGACATGGCGCGGTACGCCCACGATACCTACTCGTACATGTGGCCGCGGGATGGGGCGCTGGTGGTGGCGGCGCTGATCGAGGCCGGGTACTCGGAGGTCGCGCGGCGGTTCTTTGACTTCTGCCACACAGCGATCACGAAGGAAGGCTATCTGCTGCACAAGTACAACCCGGACGGGTCGCTCGCCTCGTCCTGGCACGGATGGTACCACGAGGGCGGCAAGGAGCTGCCGATCCAGGAGGACGAGACGGCGCTGGTGCTGTGGGCGCTGTGGCGGCACTATCGGCGGTTCCGGGATGTGGAATTCATCAAGCCGCTGTTCCGGGGTCTGGTGACGCGCGCGGCGAACTGGATGGTGTCGTACCGGGACCCGGCGACGGGTCTTCCGCTGCCGTCGTGGGACCTGTGGGAGGAGCGGCGTGGGGTGCTGGCTTGGACGGTTGGGGCCACGTGGGGCGGGCTGCAGGCGGCGGCCAACTTCGCGGATCCATTTGGGGAGCACGAGCTGGCGGACACGTACCGCCGTGCGGCGGACGAGATACGGGAAGGGGTCGAGGAGCATCTGTGGGCGCCGGACCTGGGGCGCTTCCTGCGGATGGTAAACCGGCGGGATGACGGCGGCTGGGAGCGAGACACGACCATTGACGCGTCGCTGTTCGGGCTGTGGTACTTCGGGATGTTTGCGCCGGACGACCCGAAGACGACGGCGACGATGGAGGCCGTGCGGGAGCGGCTGTGGGTGAAGACGGACGTAGGCGGGCTGGCGCGATACGAGAACGACTACTACCACCAGGTGAGCCAGGACATCGAGCGGGTGCCGGGCAATTCGTGGTTCATTTGCACACTGTGGCTGGCGCAATGGTACATCGCGAAGGCGCAGACGGTGGCGGACCTGCAGCCGGCGCGGGACATCCTGAACTGGTGCGCGGGCCACGCGCTACCCAGCGGCGTGATGGCCGAGCAGGTGCATCCGCACACCAACGCGCCGCTGTCCGTGAGCCCGCTGACGTGGAGTCATGCGACGCTGGTGACGACGGTTCTGGAGTACCTGGCGCGGCAGGCGGAGCTGAACGAGCAATGAGACGGAGGGCGAGGGGCCGGACCAATGAGGGGGCTGAAGACTGCATTGTCGTCATCTTCGGCGCGTCGGGTGACCTCACGAAGCGCAAGCTGCTGCCGGCGCTGTCTGCGCTCTATCGGCAGGATCTGCTGCCGGAACGGTTCGCCGTGCTCGGCGTGAGTCGGAGCCAGATGTCCGGCGAGACCTTTCGGGCGCGCGTCGCCGAGAGCGTAGAACAGTACTCGAGAGACGATGCCATCGACGCCGAGAAGCTGCGGGAGTTCGCTCAGCGGGTCCACTACGAACCAGTCGACACGAGCAGCGCCGAGGGGTACGGGCAGCTCAAGGCGCGACTGGCGGCCCTCGACGCCGAGTATCGCACGGGCGGGAACTGCATGTACTACCTCGCGATGCCGCCCCGCCTGTACGAGCCGACCGCGGCGCACCTCGGACACAGCGGCCTCAACGCGCAGGGCGACGGGACGGGCTGGAAGCGGATCGTGATCGAGAAGCCCTTCGGGCACGATCTGGAGTCGGCCCGGGCGCTCAACGGGGACCTGCTCAAGGTGTTCCACGAGGATCAGATCTACCGGATCGATCACTACTTGGGCAAGGAGACGGTGCAGAACGTGCTGGTCTTCCGGTTCTCCAACGGAATCTTCGAGCCGCTCTGGAATCGGAACTACGTGCGCTACGTGGAGATCACGTCCGCTGAGCACATCGGGATGGAGGGGCGCGGGGCGTACTACGATCGGGCCGGGGTGGTGCGGGATATGGTGCAGAACCACCTGCTGCAGATCGTGGGGCTCATGGCGATGGAGCCTCCGTCGTCCTTCGACGCGGACGCCATCCGCAACGAGAGCCTGAAGGTGTTCCAGTCGCTGCGGCCGCTGACGGAGCGACAGATCGCGGAGAATGTCGTCCGCGGGCAGTACATGCCATCGACCGTCCGGGGCGAGTCGCTCGCGGGCTACCGAGACGAGGAGGGCGTGGCGCCAGACTCGCGCACGGAGACCTTTGTGGCGCTGCGGTTCCACATCGACAACTGGCGCTGGGGCGGGACGCCCTTCCTCCTGCGGGCCGGGAAGCGGCTGCCGACGCGGGTGACGGAGGTGGTGATCCACTTCAAGCCCACGCCGCACCGGCTGCTGGGGCCGGAGACGGGATTCCCCCAGGGGCGGAACCAGCTCATCATCCGCATCCAGCCGGATGAGGGGATCCTGCTGCGGTTCGGGATGAAGCTGCCGGGGGCCGGGTTCGAGGTGAAGGACGTGGCGATGGACTTCCACTACTCGGATCTGTCCGACACGCACATATCGGAGCCCTACGAGCGGCTCCTGCTAGACTGCATGCTGGGGGACGCGACGCTGTATGCGCGGAACGACGTGGTGGAGGCGTGCTGGGCGTTCGTGGACCCGATCCTGGAGGCCTGGGAGGCGAAGCCGGACGCGAAGCTGTACGGGTACCCGGCGGGCACATGGGGGCCCAAGGAGGCGGACGCGCTGGTGCGGGGGCATGCGGATCAGTGGCGGCACCCGTGCAAGAACCTGGCGCAGGATGGGCAGTATTGCGAGCTGTAGGGAGGCAGTGGTGGGTGGTCAGTGGCCGGTGGTCAGTAACGGCAAAGGCTCGGCGCGGTCAGGCGATCACGGCGTCGAGGCCGAAGTTCCGGGCGAGGCTGAGGAGTTCCTCAAGGCGTTCCGCGGATTGAGTCTCCCCCTCGATTGTGTAGGGCAGGTCCAGCCACTCGTATTTGGCCGCCGACGAGGGGTTGTATGGCAATAACGCGACGGACGAGAGGCCGGAGTCGCGCATGAAGGCGAGGATGGCGCGCAGGTTCTCGTCTGTGTCCGTGATGTTGGGGATGAGGGGGATGCGGACTTGCACGCTTGGCCCCGCGTCGCGCTCCACCTCCGCCAGGCGCGCCGCGTTGTCGAGGATGTGGCGGTTCGAGACGCCGGTCCAGTGGCGGTGCGTCCCGTCGTCTGCGAGCTTGATGTCGTAGAGCACGAGATCCGTGTGCTCGAGGAGCGGCCGCAGGCGGTCCCAGGCGCAGGCGCCGCTGGTCTCGATGGCCGTGTGGATGCCCTCTGATTGGCAGCCCCGCAGGACGGCCTTGGCAAAGGCAGGCTGGGCGGCCGGCTCGCCGCCGCTCAGTGTGATCCCGCCGGCTGAGTGGTCGAAGAAGGGCTTCAGGCGGGTGGCTTTCTGCACGACTGAGGCGACGGACATCGGCCGGCCGTTGATCGCGAGGGCGCCGTGTGGGCAACGCTCGACGCAGCGGCCGCACACGACGCAGACGGAGCGGTCGATCATGTGTGCGCCGTCGTCAATGCGGTGTGCTTTCTCGGTG